>NZ_LXTU01000005.1:0-2710 GCF_001683935.1 Rothia sp. ND6WE1A
GCTCGAAGTGCAACCGCATCTTGTGCGAACCGGTACGGAGCTCACTCTCCATACGGACGAGCGACAAATTATGGTGGAGATGGATCACCGCCGTATCGAAAGGGTTTTGCGTAACCTCTTGTTCAATGCAGTGGAGCACAGCGAAGGTAACCCGATTGAGGTGTACATCGGCGTGAACGAAAACACGGTAGGTCTTGCAGTACGTGACCACGGTATCGGTATGAAACCTGAGCATTTGGATCAAGTTTTCAATCGTTTCTGGCGTGCTGATCCTTCCCGTAAACGTACGTTGGGAGGAACCGGTTTGGGGCTTTCTATCGCAGCCGAGGACGTGCGTTTGCACCAAGGAACACTGGAAGCGTGGGGCAAGCCGGACGAAGGTGCGTGCTTCCGCATGACCTTGCCGCTGACTCAAGATATTCCTATGGGGTCCTCGCCCGTGCTACTAACAGGTGAACCAGAAAACGGTTCTCTGCGGTCAACGGAGCAAACTGCCGCCACGGGTAGCATACTCACTGTAGCTTCGCTCGATCACGAACTCGATAAGCCTGAACCAAATTCTCGTTATACCGCTGCTTCTTCGGAGGAAGTACCCGATGAAAATTAGACCTTTGTACAAAGTTTCTTCTTTGGGGCTCATCTTTCTGCTCACAGCTACAAGTTGCGGGAGTATTCCAACTGACGGTTCCGTCAACCACTATGCTGACCCTGCACAGAGTGCCTCGCCTTCTGCGGCGGATATCCAGGCACAGGGACCGAGCCAGAACGCTAGCCCAGAACAAATTGTGCGTGGATTTATAGAGGCAGGTATCGGCGCCAACGATGATTACACAGTGGCGCGTGAGTTTTTGACACCCGAATTTGCGCAGACCTGGCAACCTGATGATAAGACCCTCGTCTATGGAGACCAGGTGAATCTCAAACAGGGGGGAAAGAGCGAGGACTTCGTCGTCAATGTACCGGTAACAACTGAGATTGATAAGAAGGGTATCGCTACCTCCTTTGACGCGGCGGAAAACCAGGATGTCAACATTACGGTTAAGCAGGTGGACGGACAGTGGCGTATCGCTTCCGCACCGAATGCCATCGTCATTTCTCGGGCGAACTTCGAAAAGGTCTTTACTCCTTTCACGCTCTATTTTTACGATTCCACGTTTACCTATGCCGTGCCGGATACGCGCTGGTTTGCAGACCGTAGTACGGTTGCTACGTCGTTGGTTCGCGTGCTGTTGCAGGGCCCGGCGCCCTACCTTGAGGGCGCTGTCAGCTCTGCTGTACCCGAAGGCACACAGCTCAATCGGAATTCAGTGCCGGTTAATGGGGGCACCGCAACGGTGGATGTGAATACAGCAGAACCGGCGGCTAATCTCTCCCAGCTTGATATTGAAAGATTCCAAACTCAGCTCACTCAAACGTTGTCCCAGCTCAACGGAGTGCAGGCAATTCAGCTTTCCGTTCAAGACCAGGTTTTGAAGCAGAACAGTTTGGATGATTATCAGGCGCCAGTCATCAATCCCGATGTGGGTCCGCAAGTTGTGGGATTCTCTGGCAAGGATATGAGGATGAGCGAAAACTTCCGCGATGATAGTAATCTGACCACCATTTATACCTCGGATGATGCAATGCAACTTCCCGCTATGGGGTATAAGAGACAGAACTTTGCTTATCTCAACGCTGCCCGCAACTCGCTGAACTGGATTAACTCCAATACACGCAAGACTGTCATGATGGGGGAAATGCTCACTCAGCCATCATTTGATCAATTCCAGTGGTTATGGTCCTCTACTTCTGATGGGGAGGTCAAGGCTATATCTATCGCGAATCGAGAGAATCAAACTCCGCGCACCATTTCTGCAGATTGGCTCAAAGACTACACGGTGAGCTCCTTGAAAATTTCGCGCGACGGCACACGCGCTGTGATTGTGACTCAAAGCGGCGGAGAATCAGCCGTCTGGATGTCGGGTATCAAACGCGGGTCCGACAATACTCCGGAGGCCTTGATGGAACCAATCCGCTTGAGCAGTACCGGTAAGGTCTCAGATGCTCAGTGGTATAGCGATTCTTCTGTGCTCTTGGCTGACTATTCGCAGGGGAGCACAGAGATCGTAAACCTCTCGGGCGAGGTCAAACAGATTGAAACTCTCGATGGTCTAGCAAGCATCTCTGCTGCCCCCGGTAGCGAAACTGCACTGGCGCATACCCAAGATGAAAGCGTCTACAGATTGCTCGACGGGCGATGGTCACGCATTGATATTTCGCTGGAAGACGCTAATTTCTCCGGGTAGTTCATCTATTCACTACAAGTTATCCACAGTTGAAAATAAACCTGGTGTAGCTGATGCTCGGGCGGTGACACTGGAGGTATGCAACTTTTTCCTCAGACACCTCAACTGCGACATCACGCTCATACTCATCGTGATGCGGAGACCTTCTGGGCTCTTCTTTATTCGGTTTACGAACTCTTCTTTCCTCGAACGTGTGCCAGTTGCCTCTCCTATGGGCAGTGCATGGGGCTGGGCAGAGCGCTCTGCACGAGATGCGATTATCTAGTGAGGTATTCGTTAGTGAAAGTTATGCGACCAAAATCAAGATATGCTCTTCCTCCGGTTTTTTCCGCAGGAGCTTATACGCACGAGCTAGCCCGTTGTATTTTAGCTTTTAAGAATGGTGGCAGAACTGATCTGACTGAATATTTTGTGACCGGGCTGGT
>NZ_LXTU01000010.1:0-2776 GCF_001683935.1 Rothia sp. ND6WE1A
GTTCATCCCGTTCCTGGACTACGACATCGAGATCCGCAAGGTGATCTGCTCGACCAACGCGATCGAGTCCCTCAACGCCCGCTACCGCCGGGCGATCCGCGCCCGGGGCCACTTCCCCAACGAGCAGGCCGCGATGAAGACCCTGTACCTCGTCACTCGGAGTCTGGACCCCAAGGGCACCGGACAGACACGATGGACCATGCGCTGGAAGCCAGCGTTGAACGCCTTTGCTATCACCTTCGCCGACCGCATGCCGGCCGCCGAAGACCGCTGACCATGAAAACGCCACTTACACCGTTAGGCGGACAGTCCCTCGTCAAGACCTGTGGATCGGCGAGTTCTACGGGTTGTTCGCGGTGAGCTCGACTTGGTAGCCGTCGGTGTTCGATAGGTTGGCGGCGTAGGTCTGTGGACCGCCGGCGTGGGGGTGTTTGTTGGCGAACATGAGTGCCCAGCCGTGGTCGGCGGCTGCCGCGGTGAGGGCATTGACGCGGTCGTGGTCGCCGGCGTGGAAGGCCAGGTGGTTGAGCCCGGGGCGCTTCCGGTTGTGTGGTTTCACCAGCATGTCGGGTGACTGTTCGATCACGATGTAGGTGCTGTCGAGTCGCCAACTGCGTCCGCCTGGCCATTCTTGGCTCTTCAACTTTGAGCGTGGTGGGGCCCTGAAGTAGGGCTCGCGGCCCTACGCCAGCATGGGTGTTGTCTAGACATCTCATGAGCGAGGACCGCGAGCGTGCACAAGCCTACGTTCGACGTCGATGCGGCGTCGATCCTGTTCAACCTGTCCGGTTACCGAGTCGTCTCGGCCACCCCTGGCGTCGGCGTTGAGCAACCGCGGCAGGTGCTGATCGAGACGACCACGAGCGAGGGCGCCTGCCCCTCCTGCGGGGTGCTGTCCTCGCGGATCCAGGCAAGACCTACCCAGCGCGTGAAGGACGTGCCGTGCGGGGGTGAGCGGCTCGACGTGCTCGTGCGCAAGCGCCGCTACGCCTGCCGTGAGTCGTTGTGCCCGCGGCGGTCGTTCACCGAGGAAACCGAGCAGCTGCCCGCGCGGGCGAGGGTCACGACCCGGCTGACCGAGCAGGTGATATCCGTCTGCCGGGCCGAGCCGCGGTCCATCGTGTTCACCGACCTGGACGACGGCGCGATCCTGGACGTCGTCGACGGCCGCCGCGGCAAGGTCGTCACCTCCTGGCTCGCGGCGCGGCCGCGGTGGTGGCGCCGGCGGGTGCAGGTCGTCGCCCTGGACATGTCGAGTGAGTTCCGGGCCGCGGTCCGCAAGGCACTACCGCGGGCGAAGGTCAGCGTGGACCACTGGCACGTGGTGCGGCTGGCCAACGAGATGGTCACCAAGGTGAGGAGGCGCCGGGTGTGGGAGCTGCACGAGCGCCGAGGACGGGCGACCGACACCCCGTGGAAGTACCGCAAGCTGCTCACCTGCGCCGGTGACCGGCTCACCGTCCGGCAGCGCACCAAGCTGCAGCAGATCCTGGCCGAGGACGTCGAGCTGGCCGTCGCGTGGGGCATCAAGGAACACGTCCGCCAGGTCCTCACCGCCACCGACACGCCCTCCTTCCAGCGGCACTGGGCCCGCCTTGAGAGCGCCGTGCGAGCCACCCACCTGCCCGAGCCGGCCGCGCTGTTCCGGACCCTGCTGGCCTGGCGTCGTGAGCTGCTCACCTTCTGCCGAACCAGGGTCACGAACGCTCGCACCGAGGCGGCGAACCTGACCGCCAAGACGATCAAGAGGGTCGGGCGCGGGTACCGCAACCATCGGAACTACAGATGCCGCATCATTGGCTATGCGCCCCGACCGATCGCGGCGTGAACACCCAGCACCACGCTCAAAGTTGAAGAGCCAAATTGAGTCCAGTACAATATTGTTATCACGATGTCGAGGAGGCATACCGATGAACCCCATCCGCTACCACGATGACGTCGAAGTGCCCGTGGAGAACGAGGCCGAGATCTCCCAGCGCATCGTCGAGCGCATGGCCGCCACCCAGGCCGAGAACGCCGACCGTCACCGCCACGCCCACCGCGACGCGCACGCCAAGAGCCACGCGATCCTCACCGGGCAGCTCACCGTGCACGACGACCTGCCGCACGAACTCGCGCAGGGCATCTTCGCCACCCCCGGCACCCACGAGGTCGTCGCGCGCCTGTCCTCGGCACCCGGCGACATCCACTCCGACGAGATCCCCGCCCCCCGCGGGTTCGCCCTCAAGATTATCGACGTGGAGGGCGAGCGTCTCTCCCCCGACCTCGGCGGCGCCAACCAGGACTTCCTCATGGTGAACTTCCCGACGCTCGCGTTCGGCACCGTGACCAAGTACGAGGACATGCTCGACATCCTCGAGAAGAACGCGAGCAACCCGGCCGCCGCGCAGAAGGCGGTCTCCGCCGCCGCCCGGGGCATCGCCTCGATCACCGAGAAACTCGGTCGCACCCCCGGCGCGACCATCCAGGGCCTCGCGAACGACTACTCCCACATGCTCGGTGAGACCTTCTACACCCAGGCCGCGATCCGTTACGGCGACCACGTCGCCAAGATGTCCCTCGCGCCGACCGGGGAGGTCGCCGAGCTCACCGGCGTCGACGTCGGCGACGACTTCGACGCGATGCGCACCGCGGTCGTCCGCCACTTCATGACCAAGGGTGCGACGTACGAGCTGCGGGCGCAGCTGTGCACGGACCTGGAGACCATGCCCGTCGAGGACGCCGCCGTGCTCTGGGACGAGGACGAGGCACCCTTCCGGACCGTCGCGACGGTCCG
>NZ_LXTU01000012.1:0-52065 GCF_001683935.1 Rothia sp. ND6WE1A
CCCCTACACGATTTGGTGGGTCGCTACGCCCGCACCCACGCCCCCTTTACCACCGCCCAAGCCGCGGCGGCGCTGGGGCTGGGTACCGCCGTCGTCGAAACCACCCTGCGCGCCATGGCAACAGAACGCAGAGTCATTTCCGGCGAATTCTTGCCCGAAGAAATCCGCGCAGAACTAGCCCTTGCCCGCACCGGAACGGTCGAAGCAGCGGGCACCGAATGGGTCGACGCCGGTGTTCTACGCACCCTCCGATCCCGCTCGTTGGCAGCCCTACGCGCCGACGTCGAACCGGTTGCCCAACACATCTATGGGCGTTTTTTGCCCCCTTGGCAGCACGTACAGTCGTGGGAAATCACCGAAGAAACCTTTACACCCGGCACTTTTGGTACCCCGGTAGGAGGCAAAAAAGTCTCGGCAAAAGCCTGTGAAGACTCCATGCTCAGCGGATACGACGGGCTACTCACCGCGATCGACCAGCTGGCCGGAGTACGCATACCGGCATCCGCCCTGGAGCCCCTGGTTCTGCGCTCGCGGGTGAAAGACTACTCGTCCTCACTATTGGACCGCGCCTTATCCAGTGGTGATGTGCTGTGGGCAGGCGACGGCGAACTCGCAGGCGATGGCTGGATTACCCTCCACCTCACCGAAGCCGCTTCACTGACCCTCCCCTCCGATGGCGAACGCCAGGATAGGCTCTCCGAACTTTCCCCGCTAGATCGAGCGGTGTATGAGGTGCTCGGCGGTGGCGGTCTATTCTTCCAGCAGGTTCGCGAGGCGCTTTCCCGCTACACCGCAGAAGCTTTGCAGGCAGTAGAACCGAGTGCGAACCCCACCGAGTCAGGCGCAGGACACCCTGAGAATATGCCCTTTACGAGCTCCGAGGTCTCTGCGTCCCTCTGGAACCTCGCCTGGGCAGGACTGGTTACCAACGACACCTTCGCACCGGTACGCGCGCATCTCGCCGGCGGGCACTCGGCGCACAAACTTAAAAAGCCAGCACCAGCGCCGCGTGCTGCAGTACGCCGCGGTGCCGCGCGTCTTTCCGGCTCCCGCTTTGGTACCAACACCGGAATGAGCAGAAGGGGGCGGATGGGGTTGCTTTCTACCCCCGCCGATATGGTGTCTCCTACGGATTCAGGGCGATGGTCCCGGGTATGGACCGAAGAGCTGGACCCCACGATTGCCGCCCATGCCCGCGCCGAATTACTCCTGGACCGTTACGGCGTGCTAACGCGCGGCGCCGTGGCAGCAGAGGACACCCCCGGCGGATTCTCAGCGGTATATCGCGTGCTCTCTCTAGCAGAAGAAAAAGGAGTGGCGAGGCGAGGTTACTTTGTGGAAGAGCTGGGGGCAGCACAGTTCTCGACGGCGAACACGGTAGACCGCTTGCGCGCCTATGATCGGGAGGTAGAGAATCAGGGCGGCTCCACTCAAACAACACGAACGGTCGTTCTACTTGCGGCGACCGATCCCGCCAATCCCTACGGTTCAACGCTTCCCTGGCCTGCGCCGTCGTTACTGGGTCAAACCGAGCAAGAATTTACCAAACATAAACCGGGCAGAAAAGCCGGTGCGGTGGTGGTCTTGATTGACGGGCGGTTAGGAATCTACCTCGAACGAGGCGGGCGAACCGTTCTACTCTTTAGCTCCGATGTGACCGACGTACGAGTGGCAGCTCCCTTGCTCGGTGAGCTGGTGCGACGCGGAGCAGCAGAGAAAATCATGATCGAAAAAGTCAACGGACTGGGAATCTTAGAAAACCTAGCACCTTTAGTTTCCACCCAAGAACAGGCTGTTGAGCCCCCGATGCACCCCATAACAGCATTGCGTCGAGGTCTAGAAGAAGCCGGGTTCTACGCTACCCCCAAGGGTTTGCGTATGCGACGGGAAATATAAAAGTGGCTCCTGCCGGTGCAGGAGCCACTTCATGGGGGATTTACGCTCTACAAATTGGGGGAATACTGTATAGACATAATGGATGACACAACGATGTTACCAGCCGGTAACTGATAAGCCAACCTATCTTCTGTCACATTATTTATAGAATGAAGCTTATTCAAAAGCTGCTCTAGGAGAACCCATGCCTGAAGGCGATACCGTATGGCGCCAAGCGCGTAACTTACACCGCGCTCTTGCAGGCAGAACGGTGCACCACACCAGCTTCAGATTTCCCGATTCCGCCGAAATAGATTTAGCGGGAGAAACCATTCACGGCGCTTTTGCCCGGGGCAAGCACCTCTTCATCCGCATCGGCTCAATGAGCGTTCACTCCCATCTCAAGATGGAAGGTATCTGGCATGTCTACGGCACCGACGGCACCGGCAAACCCGCACGGTGGAAAAGACGGACGACGGAGGCACGCGCCGTCATCAAAGCGAACGCGCGGCTAGATGCATCAGGAGTAGTAAGAGATGGCTCCTCACCGGTAGAGGCAGTCGGCTTTAACCTAGGAATGCTCGATGTGGTGCCCACCGAGCACGAAGAACGATTTGTTTCCCACCTGGGTCCGGATATTCTTGGCGCCGACTGGAATCTTGCACAGGCGGTAGAAAACATTCGCAAACGCCCCGAACGGATGATCGGCCCAGCCCTCCTCGACCAGAAAAACCTCGCTGGAATCGGAACTATCTACCGCGCTGAAACGCTCTTTCTTGCTGGCGTAGACCCCCGCAGCACCGTCGCCGCCGTGCCGGATTTGCCGCGCGTCGTCGAAATCGCTTCTCTCCTCCTCAACGCAAACCGCGCACGCCCCCTCCGGGTGACGCGCACCCTTGCTGAACCCCTATGGGTCTACGGTCGCAGGCGGCAAAACTGCTACCGTTGCACCTCACCGATTGTGCGCGAAGAACTGAGCGACCAAGGCACCGACGGCGAACGCTTCGGAATCACACCGCACCGGCTGGCCCAAGAGAACGATATTGCGCGCCTCTCCTACCGCTGCCCCACCTGCCAAGTACTCTTTAGGGAGTAGTTGGGCACGCTACCATAGCCCTATGGCCCGCCGTAGAAAAACACCCATCAGCAAACCCCTGCCCCAGGTAGAGGGGATAGATCCCGTGCATCTCATCATGCCGGAGCAGTACCCCAGCGAATACGCGGCCACCGATAAAACCTCGCCCACTCTGGCGGACTACCTCACCGCCAGGTTCTTCCCCCAAGACCCCCACTACGTACCTGCTCGCTTAGAACGCGGGGAAATCGTCGATGACTCCGGGACCCCCTATGCGCCGCACTCCCCGTTTATCGGAGGAAGCTCAGTGTGGTACCACCGCGAACTATCTCCAGAACCAGATGTACCCTCTGACCTGCCCGTGCTCTTCGAAGACGAATGGATTTTGGCAGTTGATAAACCACATTTTCTTGCCACCACGCCCCGGGGTATGTTCGTCAAAAATACCGCCTTGGCAAATCTTCGGGTAGCACACGATCTGCCCGAGCTCTCCCCTGTGCACCGTCTTGACCGCGCAACGGCAGGAGTGCTTGTCTTCGCTAAAGTGCCCCCAGCCCGGGCGCCGCTCCAGATGCTGTTCGAACGCCGCAAGGTACGCAAAACCTACGAAGCGGTAACCCTGCCGATAGCGAACCTGAGCGAAGGAGACCAGCTGACGGTACGCTCGCGCATCGACAAAGAACACGGCCACATTCAAGTAGAACAAACTAACGTGCAGATTCTACCCGGTGAGCACCCGCCCCTAGCCCCTGAAACCCACGCGCAAAAACGGAAGCGCAGACAGTCCGGCCAAGCTTTCGACGGACTCAATGCAGAATCCCGCATCACGTGCCTGAGCATCTACGACCTCGATTCGGCGACCGTAAACATCACCGAACTAAACAACAGCGCCCGCCGATTAACCCACCTTCAACTCGAACCGCACAGTGGAAAAACCCACCAATTACGGGCACATCTGCTGGCAGCAGGTTCCCCTATTTTAGGCGACACCATCTACCCAGAATTACAGGAGCACGGCAACGATAATCCCGCTCTTCCCCTGCAACTTCTAGCGCGAACACTGGAATTTATCCACCCTTTAACCGGCGAAGACGTGATGTTGCGTAGCCAACGCACCCTCGCCCTCGCCCCGCCCCCAGGACCCGGCGTGCGATAGGCTAGAAACGAGTCCACACCAACATCAGAGGATAAAAATTGAGCACCGAACCTACTCGCCGCTCCCTGCACCAAGCGCCTACCGCCGCAGAAATTTCCCAGCTCCACCAAGAACACGCACGGGAAGTCAGCGACCGAGCCGAAACCGCCGGGCGGTCCATCCTCAGAATGTTCGGCAAAAAAGCTTTTGGTGTACCCGGAACCCTGCTCGGCGCAGTACAGATTCCCGAAACCCGCACCAGATTCACCCGGCTGGGTGAATGGCATTTCTGGTGGCAGGCACACCTGCTCGATTGCGCCATCGACGCCTCCCTACGCGCCCATCGCGAAATGGATTCAGCCACCGCAACCACCTGGTTTGAAACCGCCCAGGCAATCCTCCGCGGAATTCATACCCGCAACCTCGGTTCCTGGACTAACTCCTACTTTGACGACATGGCATGGCTGGCACTGGCGTCAGGCAGACTCAACGCCCTTGCCGAGATCCTCAACGGGCGCGGGCTTATTCAGGCACAAGACGCCGGGCGCGACCTATTCGTAGCACTCTCCAAAGGCGCCACCACAGACCTCGGTGGCGGTATGTTCTGGTCTACCCAAAAAGACTTCAAAAATACACCCGCCACAGCACCCGCAGCCCTTGCCTTCGCCCGCGGCGCGCAGGTGGGTCGCGCGTCTGCCCTCCTCAACTGGCTCGACACCAAGCTGTGGGACGCCGAGCGCAAGGTTTACCTCGACGGCATCAAAATTCGCCAAGATTCTGAAGAACTAGAATCAGCCCTCTACTCCTACAACCAGGGCCCGGTTCTCTCAGCCTTGCTGGAAGTTGCAGAAGCAGACGGAGAACTCAACTTTGAAGTAAATCAGCGGATCTCGGACATCCTCGACGGTATCGAGCAGCACTTCACTGCAACCTTTGAAGTTTCCGCCGTCGAAAGGGTCAAGGTTCTCTCCACACATGGCGATGGCGACGGCGGACTCTTCAGCGGTATCCTCGCTCGGTACCTGGCGCAGGTAGCGCTAAGCGAGCAGGTCGCTGAAGAAGCGCGCTCGCGTGCCGGCGCTTTGGTCGTTCAAAGTGCCGATATTCTCTGGGAAGGGCGACGCGAGTTCGACCCCGATCTGCCCCTCAACGAGTACGGCATTGATGTTCGAGAAGTACGCGGTGAACCCACCGTTCTTTTCAGCACCGATATTGTGCGTCATGCCTCTGAGACTTTGGGTGTAGGTACTCCCGTTCAGCTCTCAAGCCAGCTCCAGGGGTGGATGCTTCTCGAATCCGCCGCGCGAGTACTGGCGGCGAGCGCTTAGTTACTGGTTTCTCGGTTCTAGCTTCGAACGCGCAGTCGTTCTCTCAGCTCATAAGAAACCTCGTTCAACCCTGTGACTCTCACGCTCTTGCCTAAGGTCGCATATTTGGCGGCAATAGAATCGAGGGCAGATACGCTCGATGCGTCCCATATATGCGAATTGCTCAAGTCAATCTCCACTGCGCTGGGGTCTTCGGCGTAGGAGAATTGGAAATATAAATCGTTCGAGGAGCCAAAAAATAGCGGTCCGTTTACGCGGTAGAGGGCGTAAACGCCGTCCTGTTCCGTTTCGGCAACGATCTTTCGGTCTACCGTGACGACGTGCGTAATTCGACGTGCGAAAAGCACCAACGCGCAAAGTACGCCTACACCCACGCCCAGCGCGAGGTTGTGGGAAAATACCGTAACCAGAACGGTCATAGCCATGACGGCAAGTTCAGACCGGGGCATCGTGCGAAGGGTAGAGGGTTTGATTGAATGCCAATCAAAAGTACTCCAGGGCACCAGAATCATGACCGCTACCAGCGCCGCCATAGGAATCTGCCCCACCAGGTTCCCCATAGCAACCGATAGAACTAGCACGAACACTCCCGCGCTAAAGGTAGAGATTCGAGTGCGAGCATGGCCGGTTTTCACGTTGATCATAGTCTGACCAATCATGGCGCAACCGCCCATTCCGCCAAAGCAAGCGGTCACGATATTGGCAAGGCCCTGCCCCCAGGATTCACGAGTTTTGCTGGAGTGGGTATCGGTGAGGTCATCTACGAGTTTGGCTGTCATCAGCGATTCCACCAACCCGACGAACGCAACGGCGAGCGCGAACGGGAAGATCGTTTTTAGAGTGTCCAGTGTCAGGGGTACACCAAGTGCAGTCAACTGCGGCAACGAATCGGGAAGGGCGCCAAAATCACCGACTGTGGGCACGCGGATACCCGCCAGCATGGTGAAGGCCGTGAGTAAGACGATGGCGACGAGCGGCGCAGGAATCATCGGGTGAATTTTAGGCAGACCAAAAACCAGCAGTAACCCTACAATGGCAAGCGGGTAGACCAGCCACGGCACACCGATGAGCTGCGGAAGCTGGGAAGAAAAAATGAGTATGGCTAGTGCGTTCACAAAACCCACCATGACCTGACGGGGGATGAAACGCATCAGCTTAGCCACCCCGATCCCTGCCAGAACAATCTGCAAAATACCGGCAAGAAGCACCGCCGCAATCAGGTAAGGCAGTCCGTGACTTGCCATGAGAGGTGCGATGACGAGCGCCGTCGAACCCGCGGCACCCGATACCATGGCAGGACGCCCGCCGGTGATTGAGATGGTCACCGCCATCGTGAATGAGGCAAAAAGACCGACGCGCGGATCAACTCCCGCCACCACGGCAAAGGCAAGTGCTTCGGGAATCAGCGCCAGCGCCGTGACCAAACCTGCAAGTACTTCCACGGTGAGAAGTTTGGGACTTCTCAGCGTACGTACCACCGATTGACGTTGCTGGGGTGAAAGAGGCGGCGCAGATACCGAGGTGCTCATGAAATCCTTGAAAAGCAGATAGGGGTGAACACTTTTCAGGGTAGCAGTTGGGTTGAATACACCCGAATTGCCCACAAGCACAGCGAAGAACCGTGTGTGGTGGGCAGATGATGTGTTCTCGGCAGAACGGCCTTTCCCCAAGCTGAACATTGTAGAATGGGCAGGTGCTCAATACAGAATTTTCTGACCCCACTTTTTCCTTTGAACTTGGCAACAGGCTAGCGGATACCGCCGATATCCCCGCTGCCCGAACCGACGCTAATGGCGGCGAGTTCCGTGGCCGCACCGGCGTCATTCATACCCCGCACGGTGATATCCAGACACCCGCCTTCACCCCCGTTGGCACCAAGGCAACGGTGAAGGCTGTTCTACCCGAGGCCATGAAGGAGTTGGGCTCGCAAGCACTGCTCGCTAACGCCTACCACCTGTACCTGCAGCCTGGCCCCGAGGTTCTCGACGCCGCCGGCGGTTTGGGCAAGTTCATGAACTGGGATGGCCCAACGTTTACCGACTCCGGCGGATTCCAGGTCATGAGCTTGGGTTCAGGATTCAAAAAGGTCATCGACATGGGCACAGTTGCAAACGCTGTGGGCGCCGATGGTCGACCAATTGGCGACGACGACGTCGCAACCGGCAAAGAGCGCATGGCTCATGTGGACGACGACGGTGTGTTCTTCAAGTCCCATATCAACGGCGATATGCACCGCTTCACCCCTGAGGTTTCGATGCAGGTGCAGCATCAGATTGGCGCCGACGTCATGTTCGCCTTTGACGAGCTCACCACCCTCTACAACTCCCGCCCCTACCAGGAAGAAGCGTTAGAGCGTACCCGCTTGTGGGCGCTGCGTTGCATAGCTGAGCACCAGCGTCTAACCAAGGAACGCGTAGGCAAACCCTATCAGGCGTTATTCGGCGTCATTCAGGGTGCGCAGTATGAAGATCTTCGCCGTAAAGCATGCCGCGATTTAGGGTCGATGCCCTTTGACGGTTTTGGTTTGGGCGGTGCGCTGGAAAAAGAAAACCTGGGCACGATTGTGCGCTGGTGCAACGAAGAACTCCCCGAGAATAAGCCCCGCCACTTGCTGGGGATTTCAGAACCCGATGATATTTTCGTGGGTATCGAAAACGGTGTTGATACCTTTGACTGTGTCTCGCCCACGCGCGTTGCCCGTAACGCCGCCGTCTACACGCCCGAGGGCCGTGTGAACCTCACTAATGCGCGTTTCAAGACCGATTTCACGCCCATCTTTGAGGGTTGCGACTGCTACACCTGCGCCCACTACACGCGCGCCTACATTCATCACCTGTTCAAAGCGGACGAGAGGCTTTCGGCAACTTTGGCGTCAATTCACAATGAGCGGTTCATCGTGAAGATGGTGGACGACGCCCGCCTAGCGATCGACTCCGGCGACTACTTTGAGTACCGCGACGAGTTCGTGGGCAAGTACTACTCGAAAAAGGTTGCCCAGCTCAAAGCCCAGAAAGAGGCTGCGGCACGCCGAGCGCAGAAAGAAGCTCAACGCATCGCGGCGGCAGAAGCTCGCCGGGCAGCAAATCTTAAAGCTAAAGCTGAGGCGGAGGCACGACGCGCGGCGGTGGCAGAAGCGGCGCTTTTAGCTGAGGCGGAAGAGGAAACTGCTCAGAGCGAAGAGACTGCAGGCTAGGTTTGCCGGGGCGATTTGGGGCAGATACCCCACCGGCTAGAATGGACTCTTAAACACAGCGAAAGGTTGCCTCATGGCTGATTTTCCCCTCGATAAGGTGTCGAAAAAAGAACTCCTGACCGTCAAGCACGATTTTCTGGCGGGGACCGATGAGTTGCTCGCCGCGTTTACCGCCGCTGACATCTTCAAGCAGTGGTACGCTCCGGCTGGTTGGACTATCCAGGACGAACACTTCATTTTCGAACCCAAAATCGGCGGACGAATCCAGTTGTTGATGAAGCACGAATCCGGCCCGAACGTCTTTTCTCCTGTGTACCTGCGATTTGAGTCCATCACCGATACGCTCCTGGAATTTACCGAAGCCATCGCCGGTCCCGACGGCCAACCCACCGAGCAGGAAATCGGCTGGCGGCTACGGATGGTGCCCGGAACAGTCGTCACCGACGACGGCGTAGGGCAGGGAACCACTCTGGTTCTAGAGTTGGGTCCGCTACCGGCGTCGGTTCATGAACAGGCAGCTAGCACTTGGCATGAATCGTTTGCTTCCCTAGAAAAAGTGTTGAAACCTCATAGCTAGAGGCTCGCTACAGACGAAAGGCCCAGCAATGGCTGAAGTACCTCCCTTCAAGATTGAAGAAGTCCCCGCAGAATTAGTGTTCGAAATCGAACACACTTTCAAGGCATCCGCCGAGCAGCTTTTTCGCGCTTTCACCGAAAAAGACTTGCTCGTTCAGTGGTTCGGTCCCGAAGGATGGAGTGTTCCCGCCGAATCCGCTGAGGTTGATCCCCGCGTCGGCGGCGTCTGGAAATTCACCATGGTCAACGACGACCCGTCCATGACCAGCCCCTCCAACGCCGTGTTTGCAACCCTGGAGCCCAACAAACTCATTGAAGGTATCGAAACTATGCCGGCTGCCGACGGCGAGGAGCCTGGTTACCTCTATATGCGCATCGAATTCAAAGAAGAGGGCGATAAGACTCACCTGAAGATTACCCAGGGCCCGCTCCCCACCGAGTATCACGAACCCGGTGCGCAGGGGTGGACGTCCTCCTTCAACAAGTTGCAGGCTCTAGTTTCTGAAATCTAAGAACCCCGCAGACTTGAATCGGATATAGAAAAAGCGGACCGTATGACATACGGTCCGCTTCCCTCTATCTGCTCCATACTCAAAAGAGCTAGTTACATCGAAGTCTTAGTGCAGTCCTACCTGCGCCGATGGTCCCGGGCAAATCGGATTACAGGAATCGCCACGGTATCTTTGCCCAGGTGCTCTGGGCTAGGTGAAACGATGGCACCCACCATACCGATAATCGCACCGAGGATAGTTTCGAACATGCGGGTTGTGAGCAGTTCATAGCTGGTGAATGGCGACGCCAGGTGCACCATAAACAGCGCCAGCGGTGTAATAAAAATTGCCGCCAGCCCGTAGTTACGCATCACAAAAATCTCTGTGACGAACTGTGCAATCACAATGAGCACGGCAATGTGCCATGCATCGGGATGCATCGAAATAAAAAACGCGGTGACCAGCACGCCCAAGATAGTGCCGATCATGCGGTGGACACCGCGCAGAATTCTTTTGGACATTGACGGCGCAGCCAGCACAGCAGCCGCAGCAACCATCGCCCAGTAGGCATGGGAAAGTCCCAGCAAGTTACCCGCCAAACCTGCAACCAGGGTGGTAATAAAGTTAGTCAGGGTCTGCGTTGCTACATTTTTATAGTTAAGAGAGGTGCGAATAATAGTGGGCACGCCCCTGCCTTCTCCCCAGAGCTGGCCCAAAATAACACCGAGTAGGAGCGAGAAACCGGCGGAGGCTGCGGTAAGAGACAAGTCGCGCACCGCCATCCCCGAATAGGGAATCGAAGCAATACCCGCCGAAGCAAAGATATAAAACAGCGGCCCCGAAGGTTTAAGGTTGAATATCATCGCGATGTAGGCGCACACCGCCGCAAAAAACGAGGTAACAGCTACCAGCTGCCACCCTGCCACATGATGAGCAGAGAGAAACAGGCCAACTCCCACACACACCACCATCAGCACACCCGATGAGGTCTGCTGAATGACGCGCGGTAGTAGCGGCTGGTTTCTCCCGTAGAGCGCCGTAAACGCACCGAAAGCGGTGAAGATGGTAAGTTTCGGCTCCCCCATGAGCAGTAAAACCAGTAGCGGAATACCAACGCTGAGTGCAATACGCACGGCAGGCAGAGTGTCTCGGTGCCTTACCTGGGGTGGCAGTTGGAATAGTTCGCGGGCGTACTGGTTTTTTGGCACGTCGTTAGTGTTCTCCTCTTGTCTAGTTGATGAAGGATTCAAGCTCGGTTCGCTGCGCCTTATTCAGGCGGGTCAAGGTACCTGTGGTGGCGTTAAAAAATGCAAGCACTGTAGAGGCGCTGACGCACAAAGTACTGGTGTGGGGGTCAAAAACCCGGTAAGAAATAGTGAAGGAAGCAGCAGTTACCTCAGTGATAGCCACGTCTACTTTTACCTTAAGACCCCGGTAAGGCAAAGGCGAGTGATACTTTGCGTGATGTTCGGCAATCAGCGCCTGGACGCCGTCGGGAAAGGTCTCAAAGAGATGGACGCGCGGCCGAGGAGATTCCGCAACAGGCTCCCCTGACGACGGCGGCATTCCAAAAACCGCCACGCGCGCTTCTTCTAAAATCTGAAACATGGTGACGTTGTTGACGTGCCCATAGGCGTCCATATCGCCCCAGCGGAGCGGAATTTCTACTTCGAATACGTTCTCAGCCATGGTTTCGAGTGTACTCGGGTTATTGAGTACCAGGGGCAAACAAAGACGACCACGAAAATGCACTGTTGACCAGTTTTTGCTGGTCAGATGTGCACTTTCGTGGTCGCTTGTGAAGGAAAATTTACTCGGCTACCTGCGAGCTTGCTGCGCGTGCCTCAGCGAAGGCGTCGTCGTCCGGTGTTTGTACCTTGCGAATCACGGCAAAATAAACCATGGTCAGAATCAAGAAATAGACGATTCCTACCGTTGCGGGAGTGCTATTTCCCTGAGCTGCAAAGAGAGCTGCCCAGATAGCGAAAAGGAGCAGGATGCCGACGGCGGCAGTACCGCGCCCACCCCACACCCGAAAGGCCGAAGAGTTGCCCTCCACTCGTTTGAACGCCATATATGCCAGCAGAATCAGAACCCACACGGTGAGAGCAGAAACCATGGTCAGGGTCATCATGGTTCCAAAAGCAGAACCGGGTTTGAAGACCGCGAGAACGATCGCCAGAATGACGCCGAGGGTTGAAACCCACATGGCGCGAGCGGGAATACCGTGGGAGGTGACCTGGGCAAGAGAAGAAGGAGCCATCTTGTCTGATGCTAGAGAGTGCATCAAACGAGTTCCCGCGTAGAGGTTTGCGTTAGCGGCTGATAGCGCAGCTACCAGCACCACCAGGTTAGTAATAGTTGCAATAGCGGGAATACCCAATTCGGAGAAGACCATCACGAAAGGAGAGGTTTCTACTGTACCCTCTAGCTGAGCGGCTTGGCTCCAGGGAATCACAGAAACCACCACGAACATTGCCAGCACGTAGAAAGTAGCCAGGCGCCACATCATTGCCTTAGCGGAGGTTCGCACCGAACGGGCTGGATCTTTCGCTTCTGCTGCAGAAATCGAAATCATCTCGATGCCGCCAAAGGAGAACATCACGACTGCAAGTGAGAGCCACACTGAAGAGAAACCGTGGGGCATGAAGCCGCCGTCGTTGGTCAGGTTCGAAACGCCTGTTGCCGTATGTCCCGGTAGCCCGAAGAACACCATGCACAGACCCACGAGAATAAACGCGGTCAGCGCAATCACCTTAATGGACGAGAGGAAAAATTCCATAGTGCCGAAGTACTTTACGCTCCGCACATTCAGCAGAATAATCACCACGCCAAAAATCACGATGCCCACCCACAGCGGCAGTTGAGGCCACCAGAATTTCAGATAAGAACCTACTGCTACCAGCTCGATGCCGGTAATAATCATGGTGCAGGTCCAGTACGCCCAACGCGTGAGAAAGCCGGCGAAAGGCCCCAAGTACTTAGCAGCAATGGATCCGAAACCGCCGCGCACCGGAGTGTGCACTGCCATTTCGCCCGTCGCGCCACCGATGATGGCGGCAAGAATCGAGCCGATGGCGTAGGACAGGATGACGGCGGGGCCAGCAATTGCGATAGCGCCCCCAGAACCTAGAAAAAGACCGGTGCCTAGAGCGGAGCCGAGCACGATCATCGTCATCTGCCCGTGGGTCAAAGAACGCTGAAGACCGCGGGGCTCATCCTGTGGGGAGTGTGTGAGTTGAGAGGGCATTAAATCCTGCTTCACATTGTTTGAGTTAAACGCGCCAGCGGCGGATTCGAAGCTTTCACTCCGTATCCCGCCGCTGCCTAGCGAAATCTAACTTGAGTCTATCGCAGCTACCTGCGAGAGATTCTGCGGTTATTTCTTCTGAACGGTAGGAATTTGGGCAGTCATGGTCTTGGCTTCTGCAAAAGCATCATCGTTGGTGGCAATCTGCTTATTCACACCGGCAAAATAAATCACGGTAATCAGCAAGAAGAACCCGAGACCCACGGCAACGGAGGCGAGCATATCACCGATGAAGAACATTGCAACAAAGGTGGCAATCACGCCGATGAGACCGACGGTTGCAGTAGCAGCGCCACCCCAGACCGTAAAGGGTGATTTATTCCCTTCGACCTTCTTGAACTTTAGGTAGGAGATAAGGATCATCGCCCATACCACCAGCACACAGACGGTCACCAGTGCCATCATGTAGGTGAAGATTCCTCCTACACCGGAAATTGCCAGCACCACAGCGACGATTGCGCCGAGCGTCGAAAGGGCCAACGCTTGGGCAGGTACTCCGCGGCCATTGGTGCGTGCGAAGACGCGCGGTGCCATACGTTCTGAACCCAGCGAGTGAAGCTGGCGGGTTGCCGCGTAGAGCGCTGCGTTTGCGCCGGATAGTGCGGCTACCAGCACCACAAAGTTAGTGATTCCTGCGATGTATGGAATGTGCATCTGGGAAAAAACCATCACGAACGGTGAGGTTTCAATCTCATCCTTGAGGGTCGAAGCATCCCGCCACGGAATGAGCGCTACCACAACGAACAACGAGAGTACGTAGAAGAAAGCCAGGCGCCACATCATTGCTTTAGCAGCAGAACGCACTGAACGCACAGGGTCTTTTGCTTCTGCAGCCGAGACTGAAATCAGCTCAATCCCTCCGAATGAGAACATCACAATCGCCAAAGCCAACCAGATGGAAGAGAGCCCGTTAGGCATAAAACCGCCGTCGGCATGCAGGTTAGTGAGCCCCGGGGGCGGAGTGTTCGGCAGTCCGAAGAACACCAGAATCAAACCGAAGATAATAAATACAACGACGGCGATGACCTTGATGGAAGAGAGGAAGAATTCCAAAGTTCCAAAGGAGTTCACGCTGGCGAAGTTCAATCCAACAATCAAAACTGCAGACACAACAACCCAAATCCACAGGGGAATTTCTGGCCACCAGTAGGTCATGTACTGACCCACTGCAACGAGTTCAGCGCCGGCGAGGGGAACAGTGGTTGCCCAGTAGGCCCAGCGGGTGAGATACCCGGCGTAGGGGCTAATAAATTTACCGGCGATGGTGCCAAAGCCGCCGCGAACGGGGTAACGCACTGCCATTTCACCGGCGCACGCGCCGATGATAGCTGCAATGAGCGAACCGATAGCGTAAGAGACGACGACGGCTGGTCCGGCAATGGCGATAGCGCCACCAGAGCCAAGAAACAGACCGGTACCGACGGCAAGCCCGAGGGCGATCATGGTCATCTGACCGTGTGAGAGGGAACGAGCAAGGTTTCCGTTTTGCTCTTCCGGTGCAGGTATGCTCACGGTTTCTTCTTTCTACAGACAAGTTCAAATGCTGTTAACGTATGTTACGCATCACATTTCTTGCCGACTAGAGACAGACGGGTTTTACTAAAGCGCAAGTGCTTATTATGCACTGAATGCCAATCTCCCCGCACTTTCGGGCAATACTACGCGACTTGTCCCGCGCATTTCACCTGAGTCTCACGAAGTAGACCGTTTTAGAGAGATGAACCGGCGAGCTCGCGTGGATAGGTGGGTTCATGGCGTTTAAACCAGCCGATGACAGGCACGGTAATAGGCATGAGGAGGAACTCAACCAGGCACTTATAGATATAACCCACCAGAACATAGTTGAGGTAGTCGCTAAATTGTGTAATTCCAAGAATAGGAGCTGCGATGGTGCAGAAAATAATGGTGTCTGCCAGCTCCCCCACCATGGTTGAACCCACCAGGCGCCCCACCAAGAATCGTCCGGCAAAGCGCTTCTTCATAGCTACCATCACCCACGAGTTCAGTAACTGACCCACCACGAACCCCAGCAGAGAACCGCCCACGATGAGGGGCACTGGGCCGAGCACTGTCTCTAGCGCCGTCTGATTTTCATAGAAATCGGCTCCGGGGAGCTTAATAACAATCCAGAAAACCAGGCTGGCAAAAATCGCTGCGCCAAAACTGAAGAATATGGTTTTGCGGGAACGTGAAAAGCCGTAGATTTCAGCAATAACGTCGCCTATCACATACGCCACCGGGAAGAGGAAGAAACCGCCGTCGGTCAAAATCGGCCCAAAGGCCACAGCTTTGGTCGCGCCGATGTTCGAGAGAATCAAAATGATGGCGGAGGTAGCTAGCAGGAGGTCAAAATACGTTCGCGAAGGACGCGCGTAAGTAGGAGCGGGCGTAGAAACAGGCGCAGAGCTGTTCTGAGAGTCAGACACAGTTCACCTTTCGCAGTAGGTCAACAAGAGAAAGCTCGTCTGCCACCCGAGCCGTTTCAGCATACCTGAGAGAAAGGGCTCGGCAAAGGCGGTGAGAGTCTATGCGGAGTAAATAATGGAGGTCGGTCCGTGCACTCCGGAAAGAAAGTTCTCACCCCTATCGCTTCAGCCCGGCACAGCGTCGGCAAGCGGTCCCTCTTGCCTGCTTCGAAAGAGGCTGGCACTGTTTCATTCATTTACCTCTTATGTGCTCGCGAGCTCGCACTCGGCAAACTCATCTCAGAAAGGCAATTCACGCCAGACCCGGCCAGCTTGCCTCCCGCTGCGCCGGGCTGAAGGCAACAACCCAGCGAGATAGCACCTTTTATTGATTGATCTGGCGCAACGCGTCGAAAGGAGCCTTCGACTGTACGCGCTGCTCAATACCAGCGGTGACGAATTCTTTAGCTTTCTTCGCAGCTTCCAGCGGTGCGGCGCCCTTGGCCAGTTCAGCAGCAATAGCCGCGGCAAGAGAGCAACCGGCGCCAGCGACTACAGCGCCTTCGCCCACCTTAGGGGTTTCGAGAACTTCGAGGGCTTCGCCGTCGTAGAAAACGTCAATCGCGGCGTCACCTTCGAGACGAATCGAACCCTTAGCAAGAACAGCGGCACCTGACTTTTCGTGAATGAGTTTGGCAGCTTGCACCAGGTCATCCACGTTTTCAATCTTTTCCATGCCGGAGAGGGAAAGGGACTCAAAGTGGTTGGGAGTGATGAAGGTTGCCAGCGGCAGAATATGCTCTTTGAGAGCATTATCGGTATCCAGCGCAGCGCCGGGCTCCTGGCCCTTGCAAATCAGGACGGGGTCAAGCACTAGGTTCTTCGGCTTGTTCTCCTTCAGGAACTTCGCCACGGTCTCAATGGTTTCGGGGGTGCCGAGCATACCAATCTTGACGGCGTCGAGGTCGTAGGCGGCGTGGGCAGCTTCGAGCTGATCGTGGATGGTCTGCGCAGGAACCGGCATAAAGCGGTGTCCCCAGTCGTTCTTGGGGTCGAAAGATACGATGCAGGTTAGAGCCAGCGATCCAAAAACACCCAGTGCCTGGAATGTTTTAAGGTCTGCTTGCGCGCCGGCGCCACCGGTAGCTTCGTTGCCTGCAATGGTCAGTACAAAAGGAGGATTAGTCATAGTGTTCATTAAACTCCTCTGGTATTGATTTACTCAATATCCCCGTCATCAAAGCCGCAACCTGAGAACTCACTGACACTTTGAGAGAAAACGTCACCAATTACTGACACCGTGAGATAAAGTGTCATTATGCCTAGAATTTCAGCTGCCTCCAACGCCGCCCAGCGCGAAAACACCAAACGAGCTATTCTCGATTCCTTTGGGCGTTTGCTCTACACGCACGGATTGCCCGGTCTGACCATGACCGACGTCGCGCGTAATGCTGAAATTGGCCGCACCGCGGTCTACAACTACTTCGCGGATATGGGCGAACTACTAGTCGCCTACGCCATGGATGAGACCGACAAGTTCCTCAAGGATCTCGAAGAAGGGCTAGAAGGAATCACTAACCCCATCGACAAGCTGGCGGTTTACATTCGGCTAGAAATCGAACGTCTTTCGGTTCACCATATGCCGCCGGGACCAGCTATGCGCTCGGTGCTCTCCCCCGAATCGTTTGCGCGCCTCGGTAAGCATGTTAGTGAACTGCAGCGGGTTCTCTCTCAGATTTTGAGTGAATCGATGACGCAGGGGTATATTCCTACCGCCGACATCGCCAGCATGGCAAAGCTCGTACACGGCTCTCTTGCAGCCTCAGCAGATCGCACCGATGAAGCGCCCGACGCCGCCGCGCGTCAGCAACACATCGATTCCACCATTCGCTTTATTCAGATGGGTCTGGGGGCACAATTCGACGCCGACGGCAAGCCTGCCCGCCTCGATGGACGCCGCGAACAACTGTTGAGTGCAGTTTCCTAACAAAGTAACTTCCACTCCTGTACCAGCGGCGACTCAATCAGCTTTGAGCTAGCCAGCCAGAAGGCCAGGGTGGAGTTTATCCAAGTCCAATACCCTGGCGTACATAATTGCCCGGCGGTGCAGGGCTGTGCGAAGAGCACGGTGAACGCCGTCCTCCAGGTAGAGCTTGCCGCCGAACCGCACCACATGCGGAAAAAGATCGCCATAAAAAGTGGAATCTTCATCCAACAGTGTTTCTAAATTCAGATTTTTCTGCGTGGTGATGAGTTGATCTAAACGCACCTGCTCGGGCGCTATCTTGCCCCATGCCTGCAAAGACAGTGCATGGTCGGGGTAGGGGCGGGAATCACCAACGGCCTTGAAAATCATGGGTTTATCTTACTACCCCGCTCACAGCCCAGGTTCTGCCCGCCCCTGTTTCTCTACTTCTTAGGCAAGAACTCCCACCGGTTTAGGTGAGTAGGAGGGGAAGATTTGGGCGATTCGAGCGTCGTCGATACCCAGCCCCTTCTTCATAACTTCAGCCGCCACCGAGCGGTAGTCGGTGCTAATCATGTTGTCCTTATCCTGGCTGTTCTTCAACCCTGCCCAGGTGCCGCCGGCAATTTTGCCGGTTGCTTTACCTGAGAGGATGAAGGAGAAGTTACCCGCGCCGTGGTCGGTGCCCTGTGAAGCATTTTCTACAGTGGTACGGCCGAACTCAGAAACGGTCATGACAACAACCTTTTGCATACGTACTGAGCCCATGTCTTTGTAGAAAGCTCCCAGTGAGTCGCCCAGTTCTTTCGCCAGCACGTTCACACGATCTTTCTGACCGCGGTGGGTATCCCAATCGCCTTGATCCACGGTAACCACCTGCACGCCTTTGTTCGCTTTGAGAATCTGAGCGACGTCCTTCATACTCGGACCCAAACCGGTCTTGGGGTAGACCGCACCGTTCTGGGGCTGGTAACCCGACTTGGCTAGCTTCTGCACCTCACCCATCGCGCTCAAGGTCTGCTGAGCAGTAGTACCCAGGGCACCGCCCACAGACTTAGCGATACGCTGTGCGGTGGCGTTGATGGTGTCCTTATCGTTCATCACCGTTGCCGGCTTAAACTCAGCAAAGCTGTTAATCGCCAGAATGTCCTTATCAGCACCATAGAACGCACCGGCTACTCGTGATGCGTGGGAAAACGCACGGAACTGCGACTGGTTATCGGTGGTGGTGTCCAGCAAACGGGCTAGCCAACCGGTCTTGTACTGCACCGGTGCCGAGCGATCAACCTGGGTGTAGTTGGTGAAGTGTGAGCGCGTGTTGTTATCGATACCCACTGAGTGAACGATTGAAAGGTCACCCGCAACCCACGCTTCACGCAAGCCCTTCATTTCAGGTGCCAGCATGAACGTATTGTTGAGCACCTGAGCGCCACTCATGGAAGGGGTTTTGCGGGTGGTTTTACGGTTTGCGGTGTAGTACTTGTCGTTATAGGGGGTCACCAGCGAAAGCCCATCGGCGCCACCGCGCAGGTAGATGACAACCAGCACGGTACCATCGCCCAGCGGTGTGTCTGCGTAGGCGTAGCGGGGATGGATTGATTCACTGAGCATCAGCGAGCTTAAAGAGAGGACGCCAACACCCGCTCCGCTGAGCAGGGTACGGCGCGTAAAGCCGCGGTGTCCTTCTTTTTTCTGCATACGTTCCAGCGCGATTTGGTTCGCCCTGGTCATTGAACTAACGGTCTCACCGGTTTCGGTATCTACCAGAAAGTTCCGGCTGTCGTCGCCGGAGTGGTGGTGAACCTGGTGGAGCGAATCGTCTTTAAGAAAGAGGGTGTTCAGGGGTTGCATAACAAATCCTTAGAGTACGGTGCGTACTGCAGTTATCGGTAACTGCTTCATCGAGAAGTAAGACAAGAGGCGGGCCAGTTGCTACTAGGCAACTAGAAGGTGAGGGGTGAGAAGTACCGCTTCTACCAGTCGGTAGACTTCACCTTCGTTCGCAATAACTTCGTTGCCTGCGTTACGAGTTTCAGCCGCCTGAACGCTATTGCGCGTGACGGCATAGACGGCTATAGAGTTCACGATTTCGGTGTTGTTCGCCGCGTACCCGGTGAGGTATTCGAAGGTCTTCCGCGCCGCATCTTGAGCGGTGGTCTTGCCCAGGGTGATACCGATTTTGTCTGACCAAACGATGGTGTTGGCCCAGCGTCTCATGGAGGAGAGGTCGGATGCACCGTCCCACTTCGAAATGTAATCGGTGTAGCGCCCAAATTGGGTGAGCATTCCGTAGTTCACTGAGTTAATCCACGAATCCGCATCCAGGGAGTATCCGTTGGTTGCAGGTGCATCAAAGGGAAGCCCGCAGTTGTATTTCAAGGTCATGAACATCTTGTACAAGACCTTGTCGATGGCAGAGGTATCCGAAAGATTATGGGTGCCTTTGAGTTCCAGCTTTCCTGATGCCATCAGCGAACACAGTACTTCCCAGGGGCGGCGGATGGTTTTACCGCCGGAGTTAAGGAACTCAGAAGACGTAAACAGCTCACGCAGGACAGGGCGGATAGCGGTATCGTTGGCAACGTAGGTGGTCGCCAACCGCTGCGCAAGTGCCTCATAGTTCTTATCTTGGCCTACGAAGAACTGGATGAGACGGCGGGCGATGCGCAACCCGGTATAGCGGTCATGTGCCAGGTAATCGGTCAGTTCCCGAATAGTGCGGTACATGTCTGCGGCCGTTGAACCACCGTTGCGGAAAGTCTTTCCGACAACCTTGATAGGACCAAAAATATGTAGGTCGGGTCGTGCCTCTTTGAACTCATAATTGGTGTTACCGCCCAAGCCAGTGAGCAACTTTGCCACGTTAATGACGTCGGTTTGGGTGTATCCCTTTTCAGGACCCCAGCTGTGCAGTTCCATGAGCTCACGACCCATATTCTCGTTGAGCGCATACCGGTTGTTGGTGTTGTTATCCAAGAACAGCGCCATGGTCTGTGAACAAGTCATGTTGTAGAGAAGGTCTGAATATTTGCCCAGAGCACCCTCGAACAAGATGCCTACGTAGTCGTGGTATCCATTAGGAGCCTTTTCGATGGTGACAGCCAACATGTCTGCCCAGAACTGCGCCATCTTGCCTTCGAGATGCTTGTTGGAACGCCAGAGGCGGTGCAGGGCAGACTGCAACACGTAAACGCTGACGTCGTAGGGGTGGTTTTTAGCACCGCGCTGATAGGTATCCCAGAAGTTTTTATCGCGGGTTTTACCACCGGCGGGCTTGATAAAAGTAGAGGGGAAGAGTGCTTTACGTTCAATTTCATAGCGAGCGCTCTCGCTGATGCGCTCGGGGTAAAGTTGCTGTTCGACCCAGGCGGAGGGCCCAATTTTTTCGATGTACTGAGCTAGCTCGCGGCTAGGTGCAGTTGCGAGCTTACGAGCATAAAACCAGCCGGTTGAGCTGGCCAAAGTTGTTCCGGTCAAATACGGGGAGACGAAGTCCATGGTGTTCTTCGGCCTTTGCACTAGGGAATGATTGGCCTCTAAGGGATGCGATATGTGAGGTGCTTTGAGTACCTCAAGTAACGAGAGAAATGATGATTCACTTCGAGGGGATAACCCGATATACCCAAAGCGCTTGAAACGATACCGCATTTGGCTTTGACTAGGGCGCTTATCCCATTAATGGGGACTAATGTCCCTATCTGGGGGACTATCGGCTAGGAGAGATACTCTCAGGTCCTTTTGTCTTCTTCCCTCATACGTCCCCCTAACTGATTGGAGCTCTCTAGAAGGACAGCAAAGGTTACCTTTCCGCTAAGTTTTGAGAGCTCAGTGCACATCCTTCTAATCCCAACCTGCAAAAAATCCCTCTAGACGAATGGGCTCTTCGTATTCTTGCCACCGGGCCGTTACCTCCGCTGGGATAGCACCTTCACCACTTTGATAATGAGTTGTAGCCAACGCCCGGAAACGTGCACTGGTTACCTGCGCCACCGTGCGTCCATTGTGGTTTTTGAGGACGACGTTCCCACCGAGTCCCTCGGTATCTCGAACCAGCACAAAGCCTTGCGCATCTTCTGCTTCAGGATGCGCCGGCGCACTCAACCGCATCTGAAAACGGGCGCGTTCCATTAGCTTCATATCGTCTGAGCCCTTTATTTTCACTCTGGGGTCGGCAGCAAAAAGTCCTGCTTCTTCGCCCTCGCCAGGCAACACCACGTGGGTATCCGGCTGCGCTAGCCAACCGATTATCACGGCGTCGGCAACTCCCACCGGCCAGGTGGAGTAATCGGCAGGGAAAAGAACCACGGTATCGGGAACCTCAAAAAATGCCTGGGACGGGCGCGCCAGCGGATGCGTAATCCGCCGCGCTAATGCGCGCGTCTCCACATTCTTTTGCGCATACGCCTGCTCTTTATCTTCGTAGCGAGCGCCCCAATCGTTCTCTGAGTGGTCGGCAATGGCTGAAGGTTGATGGATAAATTGGGCGCCGGCGTTCCAACACCGCCAGGCAAATTCCCAGTCCTCTCCCCCGTAGCCCACGATGGTGGCATCGAAACCACCAACACGTTCAAAGAAGGCTCGGGAACAGGTCAGTACGGCTGAGATGATGAACCGCCAGGAGGAATCATTGGCATCGAGTAAGTCATCGGTGGCTTGCCATGCCTCGCGGAGCCATCGAGGTTCTTGCCCATCGGAATGCAAGCGGGTGCCGACCACCACCGCCAGCGGGTCTTTTTTCACGGGGGCAACGGCGCTGCTCACATAATCGGGGCGAGGCACCGTATCCCCATCAATAAAGGCGAGGATTTCTCCGCTGGCTGCAGCAGCTCCCAGGTTGCGGGCGGCTGCCGCTCGAAATCCCCGATTTTCCTGGCGGACGATTCGAACGGGAGTCTCTATCCTTTCGGGGATAAGGGGTGGCTGCATCGAACCGTCATCAGCTACGATGCATTCGAGACGACCGGAGTAGGTTTGCGCATCCAGGGCTTCGAGGAGCCGATTGAGCCCTTCTTGGTTCTCAAAGTAGGGCACCACGACCGAAACGCTGGGCAAGCTGTGCGTTGTTTTAGCCAAGAGAACCCTCCCATTCTGCCCGAAAGGCAGCGGCGACGTCGCGCCACGTCCAGTCGGTGGGTGGTTCAGTGGCGAGCGCGAAATCAGCGGAGAGATGCTCTACCGCTTGCCTCCACCGGTCATCAGCCACCAGCACAATGAAGTCACCCCAACGGTCTGCCAGCTCCCGGCTATAGGCGGTGTCTGCCACCAGAACGCGCCGTCCTAAACTAATCCACTTCATCAGTGACCCTGAAGCAGAGAAATGCCGGTGGGCGCAGACTGGAATTTCGGTGGCGAGCATATGCCGCTCCAGTTCTTCCTCAGGCAAAAACCCGGTGACGCTAAATTTCACGCCTGCACGATGGGCGGCGTCGTTGAGTTCGTCAACGAGATCGTCGTGACCTGCAGAAACCCCACCCAAAGCGCGGACGCACGCGCCGGTACCTGCCAGAGACTCAATGAGCTCGCGGTGCCCTTTGCCGGGGTAGAGAAAACCCATGACTGCTAGCTGTGGATAGTCTCTTTCTGCACCGGATGCCCCTGCAGAACCTTTGAGGCGCTGCTGTAGTTTTTGTGCGTGTTCTGCATTGATTTTTTCGCGCTCAGACTGGCTCAATACCGGTTGAGGTAGCGGTAGCGGGATGATAACCGGGCGCACATCGCTACCCTGCTCAGCAAAGAATTCTGCCTCATGCTGGGAGTTGACCGCCACTACGTCGGCAAGTTCGCCCAGTCGGAGATAGGATTCAGCTCGCTCGTGGAAACGTTCCCTACCTTCCTGGGGCTGGGGAATATCGTGAAAGGAGATGCTAAGCGGCGCTCCTCCGGCAACCCTTTCCACTCGTTCAACGGCTGCCTGAGGATTTTCGCCCCAGAGATGGTCGGTGAAGCAAAGGTGCACGCCAGAGGAAAAATCTAGAGGTAACGCTTCCTCCAGTTCCGCCGCCGTTTCAAAGCGAAGCGGGGTAACTCCCAGCTCATCGCTGAGGCGGAGCGCGTACTCCACGACTCCGTGTTGTTGGGGACCTACCACGAGATGCTGTGCCTCTTTCATGCCCTCTTGCCTTTCGGCGCAGCAGAGACGGCCGGTTCCGAAGAGTCCCCAGGATTATCCGGCACCTCAAAACCCAAGAGAGTCAAGAGTTCCCCGTGGCGATTCAGAGCAGCCTGCACCACCTCGGGGTGCTCTTCATAGAATTTCAATTGAGCTTCCCGAATTTCCTCAGCATCTATCACCTCGCCATTATCAGTCCATTCGCCCCGGCGCACCTTCGCACCCAGCGCCTGCGCCGCCTGCTCGTCAATCGGAGATTGTAAGTGCCCCAAGAGTTCCTCATCCGGTAGCTGCACCTTATGAGCCTCAGCCAGCTGAGGGTCAATCGCCCGCAGCACCCGACGGGCAAGCGCGGCAAGCGTTTCATTAGAAGGATGATTGAGCGTATGCCACACGGGAATATCGAGCAGAGTATCGGAGATAGACACACAACCGTGAGCGCGCTCACGGCTTGCAAGTTGCTCCACCGTTTGGTTCAGGGCACCGGCGAAGTCAGGGGTGCCAGGGCGTGATAGCTGCGCGTGCTCAGCGATGAGGCGCAGGTCATGGTAGGGCACCACCGGCGGATTCAAGGAGGGGTTCTGCGGCGAGCGCACAATGGCGATATAGGGGTTCAGCGCATTAAAACGCAGAACAGGGAACTTCACGACCCTCCCGTGAGGTGGGAGGTATTGGGCAAGCTGGTCGGTACCGCAGGGCAAATCGCGGTAGTTATCGCGCACCGGCTGACTGATGAGCACATCCGTGTCTGCCAAGAGATGGCGCACAAAAGGTAGGTCTGCTTCGTCCCACTCGTGAATAGGTGGAATACGGAAAGAGCGCACAGCACCGGTAGTTGCCAGCAGAATACGCAGGGATTCCGCCTGGCAATTACCCACCACGGCGACGCGCGGCGCGGAGATTGCGGCGTCGTGACCGGTTTCTAGGCCGTCGGCAATTTCCCGGAGCTTATAGAACTCCCCAAAGTGATAATCGCGGGGCGTGGGCGATTTACGGCGAAGTTCAAGGGCTAGTTCAGATGAATTGAGGTGTTTCACGGCGGCCTTATCTTATGGGTGCGCGGGGCTGAAAACTGCGTTCGTAAGAAGTAGAAAATTAGCTCACATATATTTCATCATCATACTTCCTAAAATAGCGTAAAGTGGTATATACAACATTTGAGACGAGTGAATTCTTGCTCGGCGTGAGTGAAAGGAATTCGCGCTCTTGGCTCTTCTATCTATACCTTCTGAGCACCCCTACGTGCGCTCGATTTACCCCCGCGCGATAGCTCACGACGTCCCCGTTCTTCCCGATCCGATTCTCGACCCTGCCGAGCCGGCACGCTGGTGGCCCCACCCAGCTTTTGAACGTCAGTGGTGGGAGAACAATACCGCCGATACGCCTCGCCATCTCAAAGATTCGATTACAGCGGTACACGTTCATTTTGGTTTTGAGCACCTCAGCGTGGAGCAAACCCAAGATTTCATCGATACGCTCAGAGACCAGCGCATTCCACTGATTCTTACCGTGCACGATATTGATAACCCGCATTTGGCAGACCAGAGCGATTACCACCGCCAGCTTGCTATTTTGCTAGGCGACGCCGCTCGGATTTTCACGCTCACCGAGTTAGCTAAAAACCGCCTGGTCACAGAATTTTCAGTGCGTGCCGCGCGCATCAGGGTAGCTCCCCACCCGCGCGTCGTACCTTCAAGTGAACTACCTGCACCCGCCGCTGGTGAGGGCGTGGGCGTATTTCTCAAATCAGTGCGCAGCAACGTAATTCACGACTTTACTTTCTACCGGGATATTGCCGCCGAATGTGCCAAACGCAGTCAATCTTTCCGGGTTTTTATTCACCGGGACCAAGCGGAATCAGAACTTTTCCGCCAGCTAGAGAGCTACCCCGGCATCGAGTTGATTGCCCACGATGAGATGAGCGATTCCCAACTATATGCAGCAGTTGCCGGATGCGCCGCCGTCATTCTGCCCTACCGCGGCGGTACCCACTCAGGGTGGCTGGAGATGTGTCGCGATCTCGACGTGCCAGTAGCCGTACCCGATTGCGGATGCTTTGCCGGACAAGCGGATTCTGCCGACGCGGTACGGGTTTTCCCCACCGGCGACGGGCACCAGGCGGGAATCGCTGCAGCAGAACTAGCCCAGACCGGTCACATACCTTTTTCCGGCGACCGCGACGCCCAGCAAAAAGAGATAGTAGCTCTGCACCGGCACATCTACGAAGCGCTATTAGGGCCCTCTCTGAACATTGCGCTGATTGGCCCCGCCCGCTTCCCTATCAAGGAACCCTACGCCGGCGGACTAGAAGCATTCTGCGCCCTCATAGTTGAAGCGTTCCGCTCCTACGGCCACCGCGTAGATTTCTACGCCGCCCAAGGATCGGAGGGCAACTGTCCAGCCGTCGAATTTCCCGGGGTGAACTGGGAAGGACACGAAGATGACCAAACCGATCACACCTACCCACCGGGTGAAAGAGAAAAAGAAGACGCCGTTTTTAAGCAGCTACGCGAACATCTAGAAGCGGATCTTGCGGTAGGGCGAATCGACGTCATTCACAACAACAGTCTGCACCCCGAATTCTTTGGCACCGCCGTCGCGCCCTCGATGGTCACGACCTTGCACACTCCCATGCTGGACGATTTACAAGAAAGTATTGACGAGGGAGTCCAGACCGAATGGGGCGCGGGGCTCTTTGCTGCGGTCAGCGCTGTTACCGCATCTACATGGAATTTGCCCACCCCCGCGTGCATTATTCCCAACGGAATCGACGACCGCCTGTGGAAACTCGGCCCCGGCGGTGAGCGCGCCATCTGGTTTGGGCGCATCACCCCCGAAAAAGGACCGCACTTCGCCATCGACGCCGCGCGCCAGCTCGGTCTGCCGCTCACCCTGGTGGGCAGATTGGGCACACCGCGCTACTTCGAAGAAGAAATTAGGCCCCGTCTAGGCGAAGATATTGAGCTGCTCGGTAGCACCAGTCAAAGCCACCTCAACGAGCTAGTAGGAGCCAGCGCCGTCTCCTTCGTTACACCCCAATGGGACGAACCGTTCGGCATGGTCGTCATCGAATCCATGGCATGCGGCACCCCCGCAGTCTCCTTTGCCCGTGGCGGAATCCCCGCCATTTTGAGCCCCTTCCCCCAGCTTTTGGTAGAACCCCAAGACGGCGCAGACGGGCTCGCCCGCGCCGCCCGCCAGGCACTCACCATGAACCGACAGGAACTCTCCGACTGGGCCCGCTCAGAATTCAACAACCGCAGACTGGTCGAAAGATACACCGCGCTTTTCGCGCAGGTGATTGGGATAGCAACAGAAGAAGACGCAGCATGAAACCTGTGATTGGCATGTACGCCCACCACCAGGGCGCCGGACATCTCCAACGGTGTAGGGCAATCGCGTCTGCTCTCGATGCTGAAGTCACCATTCTGTCATCCCTTACCGATGCCGACGTCGTGTTGCCACTAGATGTTGACGATTCCTCCCCCGCCCAGGACGCCGAAGCTGGCGGAACTCTCCACTGGGTACCCCTGCATGTGGCGGGTTTGCGCTCGCGCATGGCAATGATTGCTGGCTGGATTGAGAAGCATCAGCCCGACGTCTTTTTTGTAGATGTGTCGGTAGAAGTTGCTCTGCTGGTACGCCTGATGGGCGTGCCGGTGGTCACCATAGCCATGCCCGGCAACCGCGACGACTTCCCCCACCAGTTGCAGTACCGCCAAGCGGCTGCGCTGATTGCCGTCCAGCCACCGGGTTTAGAGACTCCCCCGCACCTTCAGGAGTTTGCCCATAAGTTGCACGCTGTCGGTGGGATTTCCCGCTTTGAGAACCAGCAACCTAGCGAGCCCGTCGTCTTTGAGGGGGCGGAACGAACCGCCGTCGTCATGCAGGGGCAGGGCGGCACAGAATGGACAAGCGAGTATTGGGAGGAAGTCCAGCGCGCCTGTTCTGACTGGAATTTTATTTTTCTTGGCGGCGATTACCGTGTGGAAAATCCGCTCCCTTACCTACAAGGCGCCAATGTGGTGATCAGCGCGGCAGGGCAAAATTCGGTAGCAGATATTGCGTTAGCTAATGTCAACGCGGTATTTCTGCCGCAGTCCCGCCCTTTCGATGAGCAGCATGCCACCAGCAAGCTACTGGAAGAATTGGGGATTGCCCAGGTTTTTGTTGACCTCCCCGCACCAGATTGCTGGCCAAAAATTTTAGAGAATGCCACGGCAACCGAGCCTCGGTGGGAACAATGGCAGATGAACGGGGCAACTCAGCGTGCTGCTGCCGTCCTCGAAGAGGTAGCCGGCAGTGTAGCCCCGGCGCAGGAGAATTCATGACGACCCTAGTAACCCTTGCTGATTTCAACCGCCGGGAACGTGTAATTGCCCAGCACGAATACTTGCTGCAGACCGCGCACGATACGGGGGAAGAACCGCCCCGCCATGGTGTAGTTATTCTGGGACCGGAGAGGTTCGCGGTAGACGGCGTAGAGATTATTGCGCACCTTTCCGACTGCCAGCCCCACTTGGCAGCGGCACGCAATCTCGCCGGAGACTGGGCTACTGGCAGTGAAACGGGGCGGAGCATGGAGAACGAAACTATCATCTTTCTCGACGCCGACTGTGTGCCGGGTTCTGGTTTGCTCCGCCGCTACCGGCAGGCGCTAGAGCAGGAGCCGAGTGCGGTGGTTACCGGTCCCGTTACTTACTTGCAGGAGGCTGATTCTCAGCTTGAGCAGATTCGCGCCGGGGCGCAGAACCCCTCGTGGCTGGGTCAACTGCGACAGCCGCATCCCGCGCGTCCTGAGATAGAAGGGACGCAGATGCGCAAAGCAACGGAGCAGGAGTACGACGTTTTTTGGTCGCTGACCTTCGCGCTCACTAGTGCAACGTGGCGGCGCATCCGCCGCTCGTGGGGTGGATTCGATGAGACTTTTCGCGGGTACGGCGGGGAAGATACCGATTTTGGTTGGCAGATGCGTGAGCACAGTGTGCCCCTGTTTTGGGTAGGAGGTGCCGATGCGTTTCATGTGTGGCACCCGGTTTCATCGCCGCCTTGGGAGCATCTGAACGACATCGTGGAGAACGCCAACCGCTTTTTTGCCAAATGGGGCAAATGGCCCATGAAGGATTGGCTAGATGCTTTTGAGCAGGACGGCGCCGTGCGGTTGAATGCGAACGCGGGCGAGTACGTGGTGTTGGGGCGGAAGTGATTTCCGCCTTTGTCTCAACATAAGAAAAGACCTCGATTCCTGAATCAGGAATCGAGGTCTTTATCTATTGGCGGAGGATGGGGGATTTGAACCCCCGAGGGCGTGAACCCAACACGCGTTCCAGGCGTGCGCCATAGGCCGCTAGGCGAATCCTCCAGGCTGTTTGCTTAGTTATAAAAATAACTTCACGAAAGCGAACAGATACGAGCTTACCCTATCTTTTGGTGTCCTGGCAATTCGTCCGTGAGTGAGGGAATACAGGGTTCGTCACACTTATGCTCCTTTTCCAGCTGCTTTTCAGTATGAATCCTTAAAATGGTGAATGACCTCAGATATAAGAGGTATAGATAATTTTCTCCTCAAGAAAGAAGAACTCACCGTGAGTAATCAAGAACTAACCAAGAATCCCACTGCCGACCCCGCAGAGGACAACGCATTCTTCCCCTCCCCCTATTCTTTGAGCCAGTACACCGCCAGCAAAACCGACTTTGATGAGGTTCTGCGCTCCAATGGGGAAGGCAAGGGAAAGAAAGTTCTCGTTATCGCTACCGAAGAGCGGTACATGCTAATGCAGAACGACACCATGTTCTCCACCGGCAACCACCCCGTAGAAACTTTGCTTCCGCTACATCACGTGCACGAAGCCGGTTTCGAAATTGAGATTGCCACGTTGACCGGTGCACCCGCAAAGTTCGAGTGGTGGGCGTTCCCCAGCGAGGACGCCGCCGTCGTCCCCACCTGGGAAGCTTTGAAAGAGCAGTTCAAGGCACCAGCACGTCTGTCGGATATTGCTGCGAACCTTAACGGTTCAAGTGATTATGCAGCGGTCTTCATTCCCGGCGGTCACGGCGCCATGCTGACCATCCCCCAATCTGCTGACGTCCAGAAAGTTTTGGACTGGGCTATGGAAGAAAACAAGCTCATCGTGTCCCTGTGCCGCGGCCCCGCAGCCTTCCTTGCCGGTTCTATCAACCGCGAAAAATCACCGTTCGCTGGTTTCAAGGTGTGCGCCTTCCCCGATTCACTAGATGCCGGAGCGAACATCGAAATCGGCTACCTGCCCGGCAAAATGCCCTGGGCTTTGGGCGAGGCCATGAAGGCTGCTGGAATCGAAATCGTAAATGATGACATGACAGGTGCCGTCCACCGCGACCGCAACGTACTCACCGGCGATAGCCCACTGGCGTCCAATGAGCTGGGTAAGCAGATGGTGCAGGCATTGCTGGACTAGCCCCATGAACAGGTAGCGGACAGCCATTTGTCAGAAAACTGTCTCTCCTGTAAACTCTTATATGCCTCTTACGTGGCATCATCTTGGAAAACTCCCCCAGGGCCGGAAGGCAGCAAGGGTATCTGAGCTCTGATGGGTGCGTAAGGGGTCTTTTTGTATCTTCTCGCCCTGTGTGAAAAATGCTTATCTTGTCAGTGGTAATCAGTAAACTGAACTCAGATTCTTTATCCGCCACACGAACGTATAGGGTTGAGCTGTGAGTACCGCACTTTATCGCCGTTACCGTCCGGAAACGTTTGCCGAGGTCATCGGCCAAGAACACGTCACCGAACCTCTCATGACCGCGCTTCAAAACAATCGTGTGAACCACGCGTATCTGTTTTCTGGTCCGCGCGGGTGTGGAAAGACAACCTCCGCCCGAATCCTCGCACGCTGCCTTAACTGCGCCGAAGGTCCCACTCCTACACCCTGCGGCGTCTGCGATTCATGCGTTGAGCTGGCTCGGGACGGCAGCGGATCGCTGGACGTGATTGAGATGGACGCCGCCTCCCACGGCGGTGTGGATCACGCACGTGACTTGCGTGAACGCGCAACATTCGCCCCGGTTCGTGACCGCTACAAAATTTTCATCATTGATGAGGCACACATGGTCACCCGTGAGGGTTTCAACGCGTTGCTGAAAATTGTGGAAGAACCACCGGAGCATATTAAGTTTATTTTTGCGACGACCGAACCCAACAAGGTGTTGGGAACCATCCGTTCGCGTACCCACCACTACCCTTTCCGATTGGTTCCTCCGGAAACCCTGCATGACTATCTGGCGAAACTCTGCGAAGAAGAGGGAGTCAAGGTTGAGGACGGCGTGCTGCAGCTCGTAGTGCGTGCCGGTGGAGGTTCGGTGCGTGACTCGCTGTCGACTCTCGACCAGCTCATGGCTGGCTCGGGTGAAGAGGGTATTACTTACGATCTTGCCGTTGCGCTGTTAGGGTTCACTCACGCTGAGCTTCTAGATGAAGTAGTCATCGCGTTCGCAACCTGTAACGCTGCCGATGTATTCACAGCCGTTGACCGCGTGATTCAAACAGGGCAGGATCCCCGCCGTTTCGTCGAGGACTTGCTGGAGCGATTCCGCGATTTAATTATTGTTCAGGCTGTTCCTGAAGCTGCTGAGTCCATTTTGCACGGCATGAGCGCCGATCAGATTGGGCGTTTGCGGTCTCAGGCCTCCGCATTTGGTGCAGCAGAGCTTTCGCGCGCTGCGGATGTAACTAATGCTGGATTGAATGAGATGTCCGGTGCGACGTCGCCGCAGCTCCACCTGGAGCTATTGTGCGCTCGAATTCTTTTACCCGCCTCAGATAAAACAGTGGGCGGAGTGGGTGCGCGTCTAGATCGTCTAGAACGACGCGTGGCGAACGGAGATATCCCTGCACCTACTCAAGCGCCTGCACAGGCACCCGTTCAGGTGGCCTCTGCACCGGTTGCACCCCAGCAGCAAGCCCCGTCGAACGTGGCTTCCCCTCAGGCACAGGCACAGGCACAGGCACAGGGCAACTCTGCGTCGTCCCCTGCCCCTGCACCCGAACAAATGAAAACCGCGCCTCTGGCCAATCTACGCAAAAAGCAGGAAGCCTCAGCACCTGCGCCGGTATCTGCACCGACTCCCCAAAACCGAGCGCCCCAGAATACTGTGGCAGCGGCTCGCAACGCCTGGTCTGAGATTGTTGACCATGTGCAGTCCCCTGCCGCACGCGAGGGATTCAGCAAGTGCGAGCCCTCAAAATTTGAAAACGGGGCACTGTATATCCGCGCTGATATCCAGACGTTGCGCCAGGTCAAAGACTTCATTCCGCAGCTCAAGACTGCTCTACGGGAGGTCATTCAGCTCGACGCCGACGTCCACGCTGAAGTAGCCAAATCAGACACCCCTGCGCCCAGACAGCAGAATAGCGTTCCCCCGCTGCAACGTCCGTCCAACACCGGCGGCAACGCTAACAGCAATGGTTCTAGCAATAGTTGGGGCAATCGAAACCAACCACAAAATCCCGCTCCTTCGCAGGGGCAGCCTCAGAATTCTCAGCCAGAAATAGCTGAGGGACCACGCGGCGGGGAGGAAGCGTGGCGCGCCCACGGGCAGCCTCGCTCTACCGAGGCGCCTCAGTGGAGCACAGAAGATTGGAACAATCCCGTTACCGATTGGGCAGTTGCTTCAATTCCTTCTGAACAGCCCTCGGAAGAGGAAAATCACTCTCAGCCCCGCCGTTCTGAGATGAACACGGCGAATTCGATGAGCGAGAATACGCAGCCGCATCCGGGTAACGAATCCGGGCCACAGTTGCGCGTCATCGACGGCGAAGGCAACGAGAATGCCAACCGCTCACGAGTGAACCATCCGTCGTCGGGCATGTGGCAGCGCCCCGATATTGCTGCTGCTCCCACTCCTGACGACGTAGATGAAGGCGTGGCAGCACCCGTCGACACCACCGATGCTGCTAGCTCTGAACAGTCAGCTGCTGATCCCGTTACCCAGGGAGAAGAAGCTGCTGAGGAATCGGGAGAATCGTCTCCGCTGGCGGCTACCCCGGATGAGTCGCAGGGAGAGGACAACGCTCGTTACACGGAGGAGCCTGATACTCGACCTGCAAACACCGGAATTGCCGACGGCACCGCAGAGGCAGCCCCAGCAGAAGATTCAATGATTCCTGACCCTCCTCAGGCAGATCAGAACGAACCAAATTCTGAAACTTCTGCCGCTGACGCCCAGGCCAATGCGCAGTCCGGCGCATCAACCGGCTCGGAGGATGAGAATTCAGACCCAAAAGCACTAGCTGAGCGCACCAGCTCACGGCAGATTGCCGATGAATACGGCAATTATGAGGGCGGATATTTTGATGATGCCCCCGCAGAAGAACCTGAATACGTTGCCGGGGTGGGTTATGTAAAGAATGAGGCACCCTCGGGGGTTTTGCCCCCTCTGGCTCCCCAAGCTGGGCAACGGCAAGCTGATTCCGTTTCTCCTGCCCGAAAAGTAGAGGAGAGTCCTCAGCCCAGTGCTGAGTCCACGCCAACCCAAAAGACCGGCGGGTTCCGCGAGCGCTTCGCCGCCCAATTAGCTGAGGGGCATCGCGCCAGTGAGAACGCTTCAGCTCCTTCGGTTGCTCGGGGCTCTCAGGAACCAGAGGACTTCTCCATTTCTGAGGAAGACGAAGCGCTGGAAACTTCAGTCTTGATTGGTCAGCGAGCGGTAGAAAAAGTACTTGGTGGTGTGGTGATTGAAGAACGCCCCCACGGTGCCTAACTCGTTAGCGTGCTTGATAAACCTGTGTGATTAGGAGAAACGAATGTACGATGCTGCAGTACAAAACCTCATTGATGAGCTAGGGCGTTTGCCCGGGGTGGGGCCGAAATCTGCGCAGCGTATCGCTTTCTACATTCTGAATGCAGATAGCTCGGAGATGGAGAAACTTACCTCAGCTATCAGCACGGTCAAACGCACGGTGAGCTTCTGCGAGGTGTGCGGTAACGTTTCGGAGACTAAGCTCTGCTCGATTTGCCGCGACGAGCGTCGGGATCCTTCGGCTATTTGTGTGGTGGAGGAATCTAAGGACGTCGTAGCGGTGGAGCGCACCCGCTCATTTTCCGGTCGCTACCATGTGCTGGGTGGGGCGATTAATCCTTTAGCTGGTTTTGGTCCTGAGCAGTTGCGCATCCGCGAGCTGGTGGCGCGACTCTCTGATGAGCGTATCCAAGAAATTATTTTGGCGATGGACCCGAACCTCGAAGGTGAGGCTACTGCCACTTATCTTTCGCGGCTACTGGTGCCTTTGGGTATTCGAGTCTCGCGCCTTGCCTCCGGTCTACCTGTCGGCGGCGATTTGGAATACGCCGACGAAATCACCCTCGGACGTGCGCTGGAAGGTCGTCGTGTTATCTCCGAGGGCAACCGCACGGTAGAGAACCACGCCGCAGAAAAGTTTGAAGAAGCGGTGGAGGAAGAAGCGAAAGAACGCGCAACCGCCGCAGCTAAGCAAGCGACGGTACAAGAACCCACCAAACGCTGGTCTGGATCAATGTTTGATGACCTCGAAGATACAGAGACCGCCCTCGGTCCCGACGTCGTCGCGCCTACTAAGTTGGTGCTCGAAAGTGAAACCGAACAGGGCAACTTGGTAGAGCAGGGCACGCTAAATGAGCCTTTACTGGAACAAGAGCTTGACAAGCAGAGCGCAGAGAATCCGCAGTCTCATGAGCAAACTGGGGAACCAAAAATTCCTGGCGACCTCTCGGCTGAAGAGTCTGAGGCAGAGAAAACTTACTCCGCTGAGCATCGGGAGGTAGCGCCGTCGGATGCCGATGCCAAGCGCCGCGCGTCCTACGAAGAAAAACTTGAGGAGCTCAAGAAGACGCCTCTACGTACACCTAAGCCGAACGTTCCGCCTATTCCAGGAGCAACGTACGTCAACCCCTGGGGTTAGAACGAGCCAGACCCTACTATGTGACGAGGAGAATCATGAAACACCATCTGTTATCCGAAGCACCCATCCACGGCATTTCACCGCTAGCGGCAGTGGAGCGCGGTCTACGTAAGACTTTCCGGTACTCGGGGCGTGCATCAAAAAGTGAGTATTGGTGGGCCGCAACTGCCTATTTTGTTGCGACTGTTCCGTTTGTTGTGCGCGATGTTTATGCTCAGCGTCATAAGCAGGTAGCCGAAAAAGCTCGCCAGGAGAATGCAGCCGATGAGGAGCTTGCAGAAATCTTTGGCACTGAAGAAATGCAGCTAGATTACGCGGCCGTGGATTCGTCTACAGGTTATAAGCCCTCGCCGCTGACTTGGGTTGTGGGAGGTCTTTTCACCGTTCCGCTGGTGAGCCTGAAGGTTCGTCGTCTGCACGATTCCAACATCAGCGGCAAGTGGCTACCGCTCATTGATTTTTTCCCGGCGAGCGCCTACTTCTACTCACGCAATTCACGAGTTGCAGGCGCCCGCTTCGATAAAAGCCGCTAGTGCTCACCGTTATGAGGGTTGTTTACTCTACCACTGGTCGGGGAAAGTCATCGCGATGGCAATGAGCTGGCGCAGTACGTTGAGGTCGATGTCTTCGAGCTTGTTCACGTAAACACAGCCCATACCTTCGGTGTATTTGCCCAACTGCGGCAGCAGTTCTTTGCCTTCGGGGAGGTCTTTGAGCCCGTACAGCGAGATTTTTGCTTTGCGCGGGGAGAATGCCGTCTTGGGCCAGATGCCTTTGGTGCGCTTATTCGCCGGGGACATGTAGTTGAACTGGCTGAAGCCCACCATCGAGGGGCCCACATCACGGCCTTCTCGCCGGAGGCTTCGGTGAAAATTTTGAGTAGCTCATGGCCTTCGCGCACACGACGCGCAGTCGCGGCGGCGTCCAGAAATTCTTCAACGGGTTGGTCAGTGGGCAGAGTTTTTTGGGTAAGTTTTTCACTCATGCCGCCAGTCTAAACGATGGTGCGCTTTCACAAGATGGACCCCGTCTTACCTACCAAATAATCGGGGAGCCAGTGATTCTCCCAGGCAGGTGCTTCGGGGTGCAGAATGGTTCCCTCCCGCGATTCCAGCTCAGTCGTTAGCCAATAATCCCCTTGAGCGTTCCGTTCAAGGTAACCGTACTCGACCATTTCACGGCGCAGATAGGCAAAGTCGCTCCATAAAGCGCCCAAAATCTGATTCACTTCTTTTTCACGATAAATACGACCGGGCACAAAGAAATTCACCAAGAAAAGCAAAACGTGAGCACGAGGTTTCCGTTTCGACGGCCACGCAGAGAACTTTTCACCCGTGAAAAATCGAGAGACCACCAACCGATGCTCGGCGAGTGCCTCCTCGCGTTGAGCCAGAATTTCCGCCGCTCGCTCTTCCAAGAGAGCGGCGCGCGCGGACGTAAAGTTTTGCCCTGTCTCTTCCATACGGGCACGAACGAGAGCTTTAAAGTTGGGGCGGGAAGTCACGTTGCATCGACTTTCTGTATCCCTAGCCTACGATTCCAGTCGGAAAACGATCATATATACCCGAGAAGTCAGTTCCCTTCGCGCCAAGTTACCGGGTGCTAGGGCGCCGGTAGTTGCGCTGGGCGGTGGGTGCGCCATCGTCGTCTATATTAACCGCAGTGTGGACGCCGCCGCAAGAGCTCGACGCGCGGGCAGGCAGCCGCACGACGCCTCCGGGTCACTAAATCCGTAAAAATGCACTTATTTGAATGCACTTTCGCTGATTTAGTGACCCGAACCCAGTTATCACAGCCCTAACCCCTCTAACCGCAACTTTAGCTGCCGAGAATTTCTCGTAATATCGCCCCAATCCGCACGAATCACGGTCCACCCCAGTTTCTCCAAATCCCGCTGACGGGCGCGCTCGTTGCGAATTACGTCCCCGGGGTTTCCCAAGTCACCGCTGTATTTATGTTGCCCATCTACCTCCAAAATTAGCTTCTTTTTCCGCCACAGAAAGTCCACGCGGTAGGTCTTCCCACCGGCAAATACAAATTCCCCCTGTTGCTCCGGCAGTTCCATTCCCCACTCATGCAAGAGGTTCCATGTGAGACTTTCTAATGGCGATTCGCACAATAAAGACAACCTGGAAGCAACTTTCACCGCTCGTTCTTGATGAACACGTCGAGGTTGCAAAAGTACCTCGGCTATCTCATCCGGCGTACATTTACGCTGGTGCAAAAAGTAATTTGCTATAGCAAGCACGCCACCGCTCGACGTCGTCTCTACGCAATCGCTCACGGTGTGCGCCGCGGCGGTCGTCATGAATCCATCAATCGGAGTTGCACTGTCGCATTGTTCAAAACGATTTCTATGTAATCGCAGGCCCGGGCGCGACCGCCCCGATAGCCCCGGTGTAGACACATGCAGTACCGACGGCGTCAGTAATAGTGGTGCACCGTGCCAAAGGGCTGCGGATTCATGGCTCAAAATGGGGCGACGCAGCTGCTTGGCTCGCACGACAAGACGAGCTTTAGGCTGGTCAAAGCGAGTGAGCTGACGGTCGAAACTGCTCAGCATGTAAATACCGTGAGCCATTTTCAGAAGCTCGCCATCGCGCATACCATTTTGGATCTGCTGGAAAGTGAATCCCCGGTCGATGAGCTCGGAAAGGGTGAGGATGTTGTTCATAAAATCTTGATTCATTCTTATAGTTTGATGATATTTAATAGCGTTTAGTGGTTTTTTATAAATCTGTGGATAACTTCTTCGCCTCCGCCGGGTCACTAAATCCGTAAAAATGCACTTATTTGAATGCACTTTCGCTGATTTAGTGACCCGAACCCAGGAACGCACCCGTTACATCACCCTCTCAACAATCCGTAATACGCGTAGCATTTCCACTAAGTGACACATGAATCGCCCCCGGTTACCCGGTTCACGTACTATGAATCCAGCCGGCAATACCGGCACACCTCGATTTTTACTGGAGTTTTCGATGAGCCTGATTGTCCAAAAGTTCGGCGGGTCTTCCGTTTCTGATGCAGACGGCATCAAGCGGGTGGCTCGTCGCGTAGCGGACACATATAGGGCGGGCAACCAGGTTGTTGTAGTGGTCTCTGCAATGGGCGATACCACCGATGACCTGCTCGATCTCGCTGCTGAAGTCAGTTCCAACCCGGGTGCCTCCCGCGAATTGGACATGTTGTTGACCGCTGGTGAGCGCATCTCGATGGCGGCTCTTGCTATGGCAGTCAACGATTTAGGGGTGCAAGCAAAGTCTTTCACTGGCTCCCAAGCAGGCATGATTACCGACGGCATCCACGGTTCAGCGCGTTTGGTTGAAGTGAATCCCGATCGCATTCAGAGAGCGATTGATGAAGGTGATATCGCCGTCATCGCGGGCTTCCAAGGCATGAACCGGCAGACCGGGGACATCACTACCTTGGGTCGCGGCGGTTCTGATACCACCGCCGTCGCGCTTGCTGCCGCCTTGGGTGCGGACGTCTGCGAGATTTATTCGGACGTCGACGGCGTCTTCAGCGCCGACCCGCGCGTGGTCGCTTCAGCCAAGAAACTTGATGTGATTACCAGTGAAGAGATGCTGGAAATGGCTGCCAACGGTTCGAAGATTTTGCATCTGCGTAGCGTGGAGTATGCGCGCCGTTTCAATTTGAAACTTCACGTGCGTTCTTCGTTCTCGCAGCTTGAAGGCACTATCGTTATTCCTGATACCCCCGATGATTTTGTGCCCAATAACTTGAAGGAGATCCCTTTGGAACAGCCCCTTATTTCTGGTGTGGCTCATGACCGTAGCCAGGCGAAGGTTACTTTGATTGGTGTTCAGGACGTTCCGGGTTCTGCCGCTAAGGTGTTTGGTCTGCTCAATGAGGCGGATATTAACCTGGACATGATTGTTCAGAACGTTTCTACTGACCGCCCGGATGTCACCGATATTACGTTCACTCTTCCGCAGGATCAGGGTGATAAGGCGGTTGCTACGTTGTCATTGGCTAAGGACGATATTGGTTTCGCTGAGATTCAGTACACCGATGAGGTGGGTAAGCTTTCCCTCGTTGGCGCCGGCATGAAGGCTAATCCCGGTGTTTCGTTCAAATTCTTTGAGGCTCTCTCTAGCGCGGGAATCAACATTCAGATGATTTCTACCTCGGAGATTCGTATTTCGGTTATCACCGAGTTGGAGAAGCTGGACGACGCCGTGCGCGCCGTTCACACCGCTTTCGATTTGGATACCGAAGGTGAGGCAACCGTTTACGGCGGTACCGGTCGATAAAAAGTTTTCGTTCCCTCCTAGAGCGATTATAGAAAGTGCGCGATTTCTCACGGGGAATCGCGCACTTTTGCGTTCGGGGTGTCCGTAGGATGGTTGGCATGCATATTTCTCAGGACTCTTTGGCAGCTCCCCTGCGCCCGCTGGAGCGCGAGCAGTGGGAGCCGACGGCGCGTACCCACGAGCGGCGTGCCGGTCGGTTTGCAGATCCTTTTCTGGATAGGCGCAATCGCGGTCAAAAGCATCCTGTTGAGGACTTCCTGTTCACTTATTACACGCTGAAGCCGGGTCAGTTTAAGAAGTGGCATCCGGGGACGGGAGTGATTCTTTTAGACGCCCCCGAGTATGCTGCGCAGAAGTTTTACCGCCCCGCCACTGCCGTTGAACTTGAAGCAGCAGGGGTGGACGCCGCCCGCGCGTCGTCGTTAGAGAAGAGCGGGGAAGCGATGTTGGTAGATGTCGAAGCTTTCTTGGAAAAACGTGGCTCTGCCGTGGAGTTCACTCGTGAAATCCTCGGCAATACTGCCGCGAAGCCGGGGTTCTTTGGGTGTTTTGGTATGCATGAATGGGCGATGGCGTATAAGTCTGAGGAGAACAATATCCGCCACGAGTACCTGCAGTTGCGCTTGGGTTCTGAGGGTACGAATCAGGTGGTAGAAAATAACCGAATTCGTTGTTCGCACTTTGATGCTTTCCGCTTTTTTATGCCCCAGGCAATCGATAAGAACGAGCTTCAGCCCACCCGCGAGCAGCAGCGTTTTATGGAGCAGCCCGCTTGTTTGCACGCGAATATGGACGTTTATAAATGGGCGTATAAGCTTCTGCCGCTGGTTGATTCTGAGTTGCTCATGGACTGTTTTGAACTTGCCTGGGAGATTCGCGAACTCGATATGAAGGCAGCTCCTTACGAGTTGCGCGATTGGGGTTATGAACCGATTGAGGTGGAAACCCCTGCAGGCAAAGCAGAGTATGTGAAAATTCAGCGTGGTTTTTCCGAGCGGTCGGTTCAGTTGCGTCGTCGCTTAGTGAAGGTGCTCGACGATGCCCGGACGGCGTCGGGGGCCGAGCAGGTTCGCGCCTAGTAGACGTGTACGCGCGTCTTTCGGTCCTTGCGTTCCCTGCGTTTTTTGAGAACCCAGAAGATAGCCAAGACGACTAGCATAAGGAATCCCGCCACTAGCACCGGTAAGAAGATAGCGGCAACAACTAGCAGGATGGACGCGCCGTCTTCTGCGGTTGAAACTACAGGGGCCGCGAGACCTGCTGAAGCGGTGTTCAGAATAGGTCTCGCTCCCATTTTGAGCAGGTGAATCACTAGCGCAATCACAATACCTAGAACGATTGAAATCCATGCGCCGGAGTGGGCATAGGCGGCAGGGTCCGTGAATGTATCGACTCCCCCAACGTTCACGCCGGCAATCTGAGAAACAGCGGTGGAGCCAAAAACGATTCCGCCCGAGGTGGGGCGCACGATGCTCTGAATCATGTCGTTGAATGAATCAATGGCTGGAATTTTATCTGCGACTATTTCAAGCAAAAGCAAGACGCCGAGAATAGCCAAGACCCAGCCGTTAGAAAGCCACGCGTACCCCGGCCCCAGGTCAACCACCGAGGTAAACCGATCGAGCAAACCAACTGCCAGCAAGGGCACATACGCATTCAAACCGGCGGAGGCCGCCAACCCAGTTCCCGTGAGAAAATCCATGCCTTCATCATAGGTGGGTGCGTGGCAAACTCGATAGAGTGGGTATCAACACGCCCTAAAATCAACCAGGAGTAAAGATGTCTGAGCAAGATTCCATGCCTCTCGCAGAAGTTGCCGAGTACCTGGGAGTTTCTGACTACACGGTGCAGTCTTGGGCTGAGGACGGCGGATTAGAGCGCGCCGAAGGCAACCCTTTCTGGTTTACCCGCGAATCAGTTGAGGCTTTGAAGAAAGACCTGATGGGCCGCAAATTGCAGTCCTTTGATTTGCTCAATAAGTTCAGCGAGCGCCCCGGTGCTGACGGGCAGGGTTAAGCAACATGTCGGGGTGTGTCTGCCTCGGTGAGACCGGTCTAGGTGTGCACTATCAACGTGAGCTAGGATAAGTAACGGCTCACATGTAGTTTCTGCACACCAAGGAGTGCCTGCCAAATGGCCCGTATCGTAGTTGATGTAATGCTCAAGCCCGAAATTCTTGACCCTCAGGGCAAGGCAATCGCAAATGAGCTTCCCAGAATCGGTTTGAATGAGTTCACCGATGTTCGCCAGGGTAAGCGCTTTGAGCTCACCGTAGAGGGCGAAGTAACCGAAGAGTTGCTGGCGCAGGCTCGCACAGCGGCTGAAGAGTTGCTCTCTAACCCTGTGATTGAAGACGTCGTCAACGTTTCAGCGTTGGAGGACTAATCCATGGCAGAATCACTCTCCGCTACTGAAGTTCCCTTGGTGGGTGACTTCTCTCAGACCCCCTCCAACGATTCCCTCAAAGACGTTCGTGTGGGCGTTATTACATTCCCCGGCACCCTGGATGATCGCGACGCTTCTCGTGCGGTCCGCGCGGCCGGTGGCACCGCCGTCGAGCTTTGGCACGACGACGCCGACTTGAAGAACGTTGATGCAGTCATTATCCCCGGTGGTTTCTCCTACGGCGATTACCTGCGCGCTGGTGCTATCGCCGCTAAAGCTGCTGTGATGAGCAAGGTTATCGATGCCGCTCAGTCTGACAACGCCTTGCCCGTGCTGGGCATCTGCAACGGGTTCCAGATTCTGACCGAATCCCACTTGTTGCCCGGTTCCATGATTAAGAACGATCACCGCAAGTTCATTTGCCGCGATCAGATTCTGCGCATTGACAACAATGAGACTCCCTGGACTTCCGAGTTCGAAAAGGGCCAGGAAATCGTGGTACCGCTCAAGAACCAGGACGGCCAGTACGTTGCCGAGCAAAAAGTTCTGGACGCTCTTGAAGCTGAAAACCGCGTCGTCTTCCGCTATGTGGGTTTCAACCCCAACGGTTCACGCAATGACATCGCGGGCATCACCAATGCGCGCGGTAACGTCGTCGGTCTCATGCCCCACCCCGAGCACGCTATCGAAGCTGGCTTTGGCCCCTCGTCCTCTGGCTTTGGCGATGTTGATTTGCGCGGTGGCGCAGACGGTCTAGGTATTTTCACCTCGGCTCTTCACAACATCATCAACGTAAAGTAACAGCCGCTTTTGGCGATTAAAAGGATTGACTAAACACATGAGTGAAAAGCAGTTCAACCTGGATACCGTTGAGCACGCAGCGGCTACACCAGACACCGAACTTCCCTGGGCTGAACTCGGCCTCAAAGAAAATGAGTTCAACGACGTCGTAGAACTGCTAGGACGCCGCCCCACCGCAGCCGAGCTGGCTATGTACTCGGTGATGTGGTCTGAGCACTGCTCCTACAAGTCTTCGAAAATTCATCTCAAGCAGTTTGGCCAGAAAGTCACTGACGAGATGAAGAAAGACCTGATGGTGGGCATGGGCGAGAACGCCGGTGTAACCAACATTGGTAATGGCTGGGCTGTTACCTTCAAGATTGAATCGCACAACCACCCCTCCTACGTTGAGCCTTATCAGGGTGCAGCAACAGGCGTGGGCGGTATTGTTCGTGACATTATTTCGATGGGTGCACGCCCGGTAGCTGTGATGGATCCACTGCGTTTTGGCGCTATCGATCACCCTGATACCGCGCGTGTGGTTCCCGGGGTTGTCTCCGGCGTGGGCGGCTACGGCAACTCGCTGGGTCTGCCCAACATTGGTGGTGAAGTTGAATTCGACGAGTGTTACCAGGCAAATCCGCTAGTCAACGCACTGGCTGTTGGCATTATGCGCCACGAAGACATTCGCTTGGCGAATGCTTCAGGTGTGGGCAACAAGGTGATTTTGTTCGGTGCTCGCACTGGCGGCGACGGCATTGGCGGCGCCTCGGTTCTGGCGTCTGAGTCATTCGATGACACCAAGCCCTCCAAACGCCCTGCTGTTCAGGTGGGCGACCCCTTCGCCGAGAAGGTACTCATTGAGTGCTGCCTCGAACTCTTCAAGGGTTCAGTGGTTGAGGGCATCCAGGATTTGGGTGCAGCGGGTATTTCCTGCGCGACCTCCGAGTTGGCATCCAACGGTGAAGGCGGCATGCATGTTGACCTCACCAAGGTACTGCTACGCGACCCCACCCTGACTCCCGGCGAGATTCTGATGTCAGAATCCCAGGAGCGCATGATGGCGGTTGTTACCCCTGAGAAACTCGCTACCTTCGAAGAAATCATGAAGAAGTGGGATGTCGAATACTCCGTTCTGGGTGAAGTAACCGACACCGGCCGCCTCATTATTGAGTGGGACGGCGAGGTCATCGTTGATGTTGACCCCAAGACTGTAGCTCACGACGGCCCCACCTACGAGCGCCCCTACGCCCGCCCCGAGTGGCAGGACGACGTCCAGGCTAACCACTTCACTGGTTCTGACGCCGACGACGCGCGACCCGAGGGCGCTGAGCTTGCCAAGGCGATTTGCGACTTCATGGCGTCCCCGAACCTCTGCGATAAGTCCTGGGTCACCAACCAGTACGACCGCTACGTTCAGGGCAACACCGCCCTCTCGCAGCCCGATGATTCCGGTGTGATTCGCGTGGATGAAGAAACCGGTGCCGGTGTGGCATTGGCTACTGATGCGTCTCCTCGATACACCTACCTGGATCCCTACGAGGGCGCCCGCGCGTCCTTGGCTGAGGCATACCGCAACGTTTCTACCGTGGGCGCACGCCCCGTAGCTGTTTCTGACTGCCTGAACTTCGGTTCCCCCGAAGATCCCGATGTCATGTGGCAGTTCGTTGAGGCTGTTCGCGGTATCGCAGACGGTTGTATGGAACTGGGCGTTCCCGTCACCGGTGGTAACGTTTCGCTCTACAACCAGACCGGTGGCAAGGCAATCAACCCCACCCCGGTTGTGGCAATGATGGGCGTGATGGACGACGTCACCCGCCGCACCCCCTCAGGTTGGCAGAAGACCCACGACGGCCAGGCAATCTACCTGCTCGGCACCACCGCCGACGAATTGGACGGCTCCGAATGGGCACGGTTCAAGGGTCACCTGGGCGGTTTACCTCCTAAGGTTGATCTGGCAGTTGAGAAGGAACTGGGCGACATTTTGGTCAATCTGTCTCGCGACGGCATGATCGATTCAGCTCACGACGTTTCCTCCGGTGGCCTCATCGCTGCTCTTTCTGAGGCTTGCTTGCGCTTCAACGTGGGCGCACGCATTGGCTTGGGCGAGGTTGCGGAGCGCGACGGCGTCGACACCTTCACCCTGCTCTTCTCAGAGTCGATGGGTCGTGTGGTCGTTTCTGTTCCTCGCTCCGAAGAGGTTCGTTTCAAGGATATGTGCACCGCCCGTAACTTCCCCTTCGCCCGCATCGGTGTTGTGGACGCGGAGTCCGGCGAGTTGGCTATTCAGGGCGAGACCACCGTGAAGCTCGACGAGCTACGCGCCGCTTGGTCTGCCACTATGCCGGATCGTTTCGGTGAGGTAGCGCAGGGTTAGTTGCTCAGAACTAACTGCTAGCGAAAGTGGCGTTCTGAGGTGTATTTTTACACCTCAGAACGCCACTTTGGCTGTGTTTTAGGTTTTAGCTTTCAGGCACAGCGTGCCCGCAGAACCGCCGCCGTCGTTTAGCGGTACTGGTTGAAAGCAAGCCACTGCTTGCGCTCACGCATCTTACGGAAGAACTCGTTGGAGGGGCGCAGGAACATGTAGACAATCGCACCGACGCACAGCAGTCCGCTGATGGTCGAAAGGGCGGCAATACCCATCGGAACGTCCAACAATGCTGCCAGGGGAAGACTTAATATACCGAAGGCTCCAAACACCATCAGAATGGTGAGCACAATGCGCGCCCAGTTAGCGCCGCGCAACATGAAGACGGTGAACATGATGGTTAGTGCGTATTGAATGACAGCCCAAATCGCACCTGCCCACATGATCATGCGAGTGAAGCTCTCCATATCTTCGCTGCTCAGGCCCGAACCGCTGAGATCTTCTTCGGTAATCCCAGCCTGCTGCATGAGAGCATCCGGGTTCGAGAGTTGCAAAATGGTAGCAATAATCCCCAGCAGAATCGTGCCGTAGATAAAGTAGCTAGCAATCTTCAAGGTCTTAGGAGTGGCAGGTTTCTCGGGCTCTGCACCGTTGCTGTAACCCATTGCTCCTGCGTAGGACGGCGGCTGGTTAGGCACCGGGGAGCCGTTAGAGTTCTGGGTTCCGTTAGGCTGCCCGTAATTGCCCTGCTGGTAATTTCCCTGCTGCCCGTAGTTGCCGGCGTATGAGGACTGCGCGCCGGGGTTCTGAAATCCGGGGTTCTGCGCACCTGAGTTGTGCGGTGCTGAGGCATGGGAGCCTGCGTTGGTACCGTTTAGGTTGCCGTAGTTATTGTTATCAGAGCTGGGGATTTGCCCGTAATCGTTCTGGTCGCTCATGTCACTCCTTAGGACGTTCGATGCGTGGTTCTTTGGCCCTCGCGATTTTATGGGGACAAGTTTAATCCTATCGAAGTTCCCTTCGACTTAGCCCTCGAAAATTCCACGTGACCGATCTTTACGCACGGTTTCTGCAGCAAAGATGCGACCGCTCATCGAGATGTAAACGCCCGGTTCCAAAAGGTTGAGGGCGGCGACGGCGGCACCGACGTTGAAGTCGGCGTCCGAGGTTCGCATGATAGCTGGCTGGATGGACCCGCAGAGAACTACAACCTTTTCGCTCAGGTCCGCATTTTCTAGCAGATAGCGGGCAGTCTCTGGCATGGTGTCTGTGCCGTGGGTAATGAGCACCCGGTCGCCGTCGACTTTGTTTAGGGCTTCGGTGAGGACAGCGCGGTCGGCGTCGGTCATGTCTAAGGAGTCGAGTTTAAGGATGGACTGTACGTCGAATTCAACGTCGGTGATAACTCGCGAGAGAATCTCCCGAATCCAGGGCTCACCAATCACCATTTCGGAGTCGAGGTTGTACTCTTTGTCGATGGTTCCACCGGTAGCGAGCACGGTGATGTGGGTGGCGTTGCGAATTGTCATGGTCGTCCTTTATACAGAGGGCTGGCAGGAAAAGTTGTAGATTTATCGTACAGCTGCATGGTCGCTCCCCCTAGTCGGTAAGTTTTTGCGCCAGAAGACTTCCCGCTTTTTCGATGCGGGTACTAATTTTTTGGGCTTGTTTTTCTGAGCCGTTGAGTTCTTCGGCGGTGGCGAAGAGGCGGGAGGGTACGACGTCGGCGTCGAGGTATCCGAACAGCGGTAGTAGAGCGTGGTCCAGTACCAACGAATGACGCCCTGTTCCTCCTACTGCGGCGAGAAGTACCGGGGTGCCTTCAATGTCGCCGTCTTCGGTGATATCCCAAAAGAGTTTGAAGAGCCCCGAATAGCTGGCTTTAAAGACCGGTGTGATGGCAATCAGCGCATCTGCCGAGCGTACTGCCTCCAGCAGAGCTGCGAGTTCGTCGCCTGGAAAGCCATCGGAAAGATAGTCTGCGATGTCGTAGGTGAAGTTCCCCAGGTGAAAGGTTTGGTGGGTGATTTCGATTCCGGATTGTTGGGCGGCGGTGAGGGTGCAGTCGCGCAGGCGCTCCCCCATCATTGCCGAGGTCGAGTGGCGGGATCCGCCGCCGGTGATTACCACTAGTTTTTTCGCCATGGTTCAACTCTAACCGGTGGGGCTTTCTTGCACCTCAACGAGTGAGAGGACTAGAGAATGAGCATCATCCAGGGAAGTCCGACTACTGCCCACACCAGTAGATTCACTACCGAGGCGATGAAGCCCACGCGGAACCATTCGCCGGTGGTCACGTATCCCGAACCGTAGATAACCCCTGCGGGGCCCGATGCGTAGTGGGTCAAACCGCCAATGAGGTTGCCGGCAAAACCGAGGATGAGCGCGGCGAGCATAGCGGGGGCGCCTGCGGCAACAGCAGTGCCCAAGAACACCGAGTACATTGCCACAATTTGCGCGGTGTTGGATGCGAAGAAGTAGTGAACGTAGAAGTAGACCAGCACCAGAATCAGCAGGGCGATAGGCCAGGAGAACCCGCCTACTGCTTTCGCTGCGCTGTCGCCAATCCAGCTAATAACGCCCAGATCGTTGAGATGCGTTGCCATGCCCACCAGCACCGAGAAGAAAATCAGGGTTGACCACGCGCCAGCGTTGGCTGCCATATCTTTCCAGGTGAGCACCTTGAACACCAACAAGACGGCGATGCCCAAGAACGCCGCCGAGGTTGCGTCCACCCCAATAGTTGATCCAAGCACCCAGAGCGCCAGCAACAGAATGAAGGTTGCTAACATGACCCATTCGCCACGGCTCATGGGGCCCATTTCTTTAAGCTGAGCGCTGGCTTGGGCAGGAGCGTCGGGCGTTTTTTTGAGGGTGGGTGGGTAGATTTTGCTCATTGCCCAGGGCATCACAACCAGTGCGGCAAGACCGGGTACGAGCGCGGCAAGTGCCCAGCCGCCCCAGGTGATATGCGCGCCATTTTCAGCAGCGAATTTGACGGCAAGCGGGTTGCCCGCCATTGCGGTCACGAACATGGCTGAGGTGATGGTATTGACCTGCACCGACGTCAAGGAAAGGTACGATCCGAGCCGTTTGCGTGATTCGTCGCTGGTGGGTTCTGACCCATTCACCGTTGCCAGAGATTTTATGATGGGGTAAACCACGCCACCTGCGCGGGCGGTGTTGGACGGCGTTGCCGGTGCCAGAATGAGGTCGGTTATCGCCATGCCGTAGGAAAGCCCAAGCGAAGATTTACCCAGGATGCGCACGAACATCAGAGCAATGCGCTTACCTAGTCCGGTGAGAAGAAAACCGTCTGCAATAAAGAACGCGGCAACAATCAGCCAAATCGTGGAGTTACCAAACCCCTGGAGCGCTTCTTCCTTGGCAGTCATAGTGCCGGTAATCATTGCCACTGCCAGCCCAATGATTGCTACCGATGCTGTGGGGAGTGGCTGCAGAATCAGACCGAGGATGGTCCCCACAAAGATAGCCGCCATGTGCATACCGCGTGGATCCACACCTTCCGGTGGCGGAATGAAGTAGAGGGCTAGAGTCACGATGACGATGGCGGCAATTTTACCTGCCATTGCAGATCGTGGGTGGTGGCGGGGCGTGAGATCCTTTGCGGGGATCATCAGGCGGGGGCTCATTGCTGGCTTCTCTCGCTACAGAGTGAGGGCGGACGAGCAGAGCTGCGTCCTTCTTTTCACCTCCTATTATTCCACCGTGACGAGGTACTCCCCCAGCGCATTAGCCGTTCTTTTCCTCTCGGGCGCGTGGTGGCGCAGAAAGCCAATGGTTTATGAAACAACATGACGTTTAGGTCAGTTTCACTTTTTACCCTGCCCTACATTGAGGTGCGCAAAAGGGTCAACTTTCCCGGGAAAAGTTGACCCTTTTGTGCACCTCAACGATAGAGAGAGGAGTTGTTACTTAGTCCAACCGCGCTTGAGCCAGGTGTTGGGTGCCTGGTTGACGTCGCCAAAGAGGGCTGCGCCGAAGTTTGCCAGCTCGTTCTTAGCCATGAAAATTTCGGGACCGTTGAAAAGAGTACCCATCATGGCAAATTCTTCCATGTGCTTCTTTTCAATCTCGTTGCACTTCTTGTTGCGCTCTTTGTCGTCCTGAATCTTTCCGGCTTCTTCGATGAGCTTGTCGATCTCTTTGGAACCCTGACCCTTGTTATTTGCTGAGTGGTAGTACTGCTTAGCCACAGTTGTAGCGTCGGGACCAACGGTGTAACCGGAGAAGGTGAGGTCGAAGTCCTTGTTGCCGACGACGGTGCCAAAGTTTGCATCGGGTTGGTTGTCGATGACGCATTCGATACCGGCAGTCTTCATCTGCTGCACTAAGGTCTGGGCAAGGGCTGAATCCACGGGATCATCACCGAAGGTGGTGACGGTGAACTTGGCGTTCTTGCCGTCCTTCTTATAGAAATCGCCATCCTTCTTGTAGCCAGCTTCTTCAAGAATCTTGCCGGCTTCCCAGTCCTTGGTTGCTTCAGCAAAGTTGTCTTGGTAGTACTCGGAGAACGGCATGAGCATCATGGAACCGGGCATTTGCTCGGTCCAGTTGAGGCCGTTGAACTTTACCTTTGCCATGGCGTCGCGGTCTACCGCTGCAAAAATTGCCTTACGCATTTCAACGGGTAGGCGGAAGGAGCTCATGTTCAGACCACCGGCAAACAGGCGCTGCCCACGGCGGATTTCTGCGCCCTGGGTTCCTTCAATATCCTTGTAGGCGGTGAGGGTGCGAGCCTCAACGGCGTCCAACTCACCATTCTTGAAGGACGCGCGCTGAGCGGCGGTCTCCATCTGACGGTAGGTGACGTGCTCTAGGAGGGGCTTTTCGCCCCACCACTTGTCGTTGGGAACCATGGCGAGAACTTTTTCGGAGGAGTTCCAGCTATCTACTTTGAAGGGGCCAGCCTGCCATTCGGGGTGCAGCTTATCGACGAATCCGTTATTGAAGGTCTCTTTGTTGTTGACCTCGGGGTGGAAGACGCCAAAGCCGTAACCGAAGACGTCGGAAATCGGATAGTAAGGCTCTTTCATGGTCACCTTGACGGCAAAAGCGTCGCCGTCTTCTTCGATGGATTCGATGAGCGAGTGGGGGCCAGAATCGACCAGGTTGAATCCGTTATCGAGACCCTTACCCAAGATCTCGGCAGTTGCTTGGAGAGCTTTAATATCGATGGGGGTGCCGTCGTTGAACTTCGCTTTGGAGTTCAGTTTGATGCGTAGAGTTTGGACGCCGCCGCTGACTTCTTCCTGGAAGGATTCGCAGAAGTTGGGGTTGGGTGAGGCTTTACCTTCGAAATCGGTCTGCCATAGACCGGATACGTTGATGGGTGAGACGGCAGAGAGAGCTAGAGCGTTGTCGTGGGTGTTGCCGTTTTGGTTAGCGACGTTGAAGTCGGGTCCCAGCGATTTGAGAGCAAAGCGGAATTCGCCGCCTTCTTTAAGGTCTGCTCGTTCCTTGGGATTGACCGAGATGAGCTTAGCGATGTCTTCGCCCACTCCCAGGGCTGATGCCGATGCGGCGCTAGAAGTGTTGCCGCTGTTGCCGCCACCGCAAGCAGCAAGTAGACCGACGGAGCCGATAGCGGTCCCGGCAAGAAGGGTACGACGGTTGAAGATGAAATTTTTCATAAAGGTGTCTTTCGAATGGCTAGAGCAATGTGCGTGGGATATTGTTCAACTGATACTTACCTTTGTGGTGCAAGTCTCAATAATATTGAACTTTATCTAACACTAAAATTGTGCTCCGTGCAACATTAGGAGAATATTTGAGAAAACCCGCCCATCCTTTTGTCGAAATGCACAAAATAAAGGGCTCCCGCCTCATAGAGACGGGAGCCCTTCACTTATCTAGACTCGATTGTTAGAGCCTCAACAGTTCACATCAAAGACTATTCTTTGATCCAACCGATGTTCGACCACTGACGAGGGTTCAAGCGAGGCGAACCGAACAGCGCAGCACCGTAGTTTGCAAGCTTCTTATCTGCAAAGTAAATCTCAGGACCATTGAAAAGAGTGCCCATAATGGCAAATTCTTCCATGTGCTTCTTTTCAATCTCGTTGCATTTCTTATTACGCTCTTTATCGTCCTGAATCTGACCCATTTCTTCAATGAGCTTGTCGATTTCCTTAGAGCCCTTGCCATCATTATTAGCGGAGAGGTAGTACTGGCGAGCAGCAACGGTTGCATCGGCACCTACAGAGTAACCCGAGAAAGTCAGATCAAATTCTTTATTTCCCATAACTTTGCCAAAATTCGCATCTGGCTGGTTGTCAATGGTGCATTCAATACCGGCAGTCTTCATCTGCTGAACGATAGTTTGTGCCAAAGCATTTTCCGAAGGATCATCACCGAAGATAGTTACAGCAAACTTAGCGTTCACACCGTTCTTCTTATAGAAGTCACCGTCCTTCTTGTAACCAGCTTCTTCCAGAATCTTGCCGGCATCCCAATCCTTGGTTGCCTCACCGAAGTTATCTTTGTAGTCGGCAGAGAAGGGCATAAGCATCATTGAACCGGGCATGGTTTCGGTCCAGTTCAAGCCGTTGAAGCGAATTTTTGCCATAGCATCGCGATCAACTGCGGCGAAGATTGCCTTACGGATTTCGACAGGCAGACGGAAGGAGCTCATGTTCAGACCACCGGCGAAGAGGCGTTGACCGCGGCGCACCTCAGCACCGTCCTTACCCTCGGCATCCTTGTAAGCCGTTAGGGTATTCGCTTCAACCGCATCAATTTCACCATTCTTAAATGCAGCACGTTGAGCAGATGCTTCCATCTGACGGAAAGTAATACGTTCAAGAAGTGGCTTCTCACCCCACCACTTGTCATTGCGGACGAGCGTGGCAACCTTTTCTGCGGAGTTCCAGCTATCGAGCTTGAAGGGACCAGCCTGCCATTCGTTGTGAATCTTGTCTACGAAGCCGTCATTGAAGATTTTCTTATCGGTCATCTCGGGGTGAAAGACGCCAGAGCTAAAAATATCTTCAATGGGATAGTAAGGCTGTTTCATGGTGACTTTAGCGGTAAATGCGTCGCCATTTTCTTCCACTGAGTCGATGTAGGCGTGGGGGCCAGCATCGACAATATTAAGACCTTTATCTAGACCATCGCGCAAGATCTCAACGGTTGCCTGAAGTGCTTTGATATCGATAGCGGTACCATCATTGAACTTGGCTTTGGGGTTGAGCTTGATGTTGAGAATCTGAGTGCCGCCAGAGAGTTCTTCCTGGAATGACTCACAGAAATCGGGGTTAGGAGAACCCTTACCTTCAAAATCGTTTTGCCATAGACCCATAATAGTAATGGGTGAAAGTGCAGAAACCATAAAGTTGTTATGGCGAGTATTACCGTTCTGCGAGGCAGTGTTAAAGTCCGGTCCAAGCTGAGTGAGAGCAAGTTTCAGCTCGCCGCCTTCTTTCAGCTCATCGCGCTTTTTGGGATTGATGGAGATGAGCTTGGCAATATCTTCGCCCACGCCTAGCGCAGAGGCTGATTCTGCACTGGTGGTGTTGCCCCCATTACCCCTACCACAAGCAGCGAGAAGACCAACGGAACCAACGGCGGTTCCAGCAAGAAGTGTGCGGCGGTTGAAGATGAAATTTTTCACGGGTTTCCTGTCCCCTTATGAACGGCGCCAAGCGCATACGGTGTAGATGTGCGAGATAGGAGGTGAAGCATTGTTGAACAATGTGATATAGACCTCTTAATCTTTAGTCTTATCAAACTAAAATTCAGTCAATAAGGCAAATCCTTGTCTCATTTACTTCATGAAAAATTAACCTACGTAATGAGGCTTATTCAAAAGTCCTCCCAGCCGCATAAAACACCAACCCCCGAACCACCGCAAACAC
>NZ_LXTU01000021.1:0-19198 GCF_001683935.1 Rothia sp. ND6WE1A
GTAAAATTTTAGAAAATTAATAGATCCTTTTTTGATATATTCTTCACCCAGTAAACCTATAATTAAAAAACCTGAGATAGCGAAAAAAATATCAACGCCTATGCCCCCGCCAGGGAGCCGAACTGCGTTCGTATGATGCATCATCACGAGTACCACAGCAAGAAACCGAAGCACGTCGAGTAGGGGCATATATTTAGAGGGAAGAAGCTTGGGGGGAAGCATGTGATTTATCCAGTTACTGTGTAGTGAAACAGGATAATTTTACCCTTAATCTCCTAAGTTCCGGAGTCTTTAGATGAACTATCATCATATCCACAGTTGTCTGTCGTTTATCAGGGCGCTTCTACCGCCACCGCTAAACGGCCCTTCCGTTTGAGCGCCGCCTCTAACTGGTGAGCGGACTCTGCCGAATCCATCAGGAAAGCAATAGTAGGGCCAGAACCTGAAACGAAAGAACTAATGATTCCTTCATGCTGAATCGCCAATGTCTTCTTCAATTCAGGAGCCAGCGCACACGCAGGAGCCGCCAAATCATTCTCGATATACCTGGCGATTTCACAGATCCTAGCAATCGGCGCGGACTGGGCTCGTAGCGCCTCCAACAGAGCCTCGGGCACCTCCAACCCGTTGGTCGACGGATAGTCGCCCACCGCGCGTCCACGGTCTAGCTCTGCAAAAACGTGCGGAGTAGATAACCCGAAAGAAGCAGGAACCATCACCAGATGCAAAGGCTGTATTGCCTCAGATAGTTCAACGGGGGTTAGCTGATCGCCCACCCCTAAACCTACCGAGATTCCTCCCTGTAAGGCGAAGGGAACGTCGGCACCCAATGGAGCCGCTAGCTCAAGCAAATGTTCTCCTGAGAGCTCTGTAGCGACGACATCGGTACGCACCAAATATTCGTTGACAGCAGCCATAGCCGCCGCGGCATCCGCCGAGCCGCCTCCCATACCACCAGCTACAGGAACAGCCTTTTCGATATGAAGATGAAGGGACACATCCTCAACAGATAGCCCCTGGGCATCTATCACAGCTAATGCTCCACGGTAGGCAAGGTTCTTTTCATCTAACGGAACCGAGGCAATATCAAACGCTCCGCTGGCTGCCATCTCAGCCAGAGGCGATTCCACTGCAATAGATATGCTCTGTGAAATCCCCTGGGAGATTCCCTCAGATACCGTCACTTTTTCTAGCAGAGAGACCGACGAGTACAAGCTAGCTACCGGGTGATAGCCGTTCTCTTGCACATCTCCTACGGCAAAGAAGAGGTTGATCTTTCCCGGTGCCGTTTTGCTCACCTGAACGGACATTATGCGTGCTTTCCTTGGGCAGCGATACTGCGTACGTCGAGTTGGTCGCCAATATTAAGCTCAGCGGCGGATTCCGCGATTTTCACGAAAGCGTGAATATCGAGTTTTTCGCCACGCAGTGAGGAATCAATACCCGCGTGATCGAGCACTTCACCTGCCAACGCAGATGAACCAGCCCATGTTGCGAGTGCAGCTCGCAGAGTCTTGCGTCGCTGGGCAAATGCCGCATCGACGATGGCGAAGATGAGCTCGCGCGGGACATACGAAAGGGGTTGTGTGCGGCGTTGAAAAGCTACTAGCCCTGACTTGATTTTGGGTGCTGGCCAGAAGACGTTTGTGCCAATCACGCCGGCTTTTTGAACCTCACAGAACCAGTTGGCTTTCACGGAGGGAACGCCGTAGATTTTTGAGCCCGGTTGAGCTGAAAGGCGGTCTGCAACTTCGTCCTGAACCATCACCAGGGCGTGCTGAATGGAGTCGAACTGCGCAAAGAGGTGGATAAGCACGGGGACTGCCACGTTATAGGGCAGGTTGGCGACTAAGGCGGTTGGGGTCTTGGGCAGTTCTGTTACTTTCATGGCGTCGTTGAGTACGACGTCGATGCGTGCTTCAGAGCCCGGGCGGAACTTTGCAATAGTGTGCGGTAGTTGAGCTGCCAAGGGCGGGTCAATCTCCACTGCCACCATGTCTTGGGCAGCGTCCAAAATCCCCAGAGTGAGCGAGCCGAGCCCCGGTCCTACTTCTAGAACCGTTTCGTCCGGCTTAATGTTCGCCGCAGCAACAATTCGGCGGATGGTATTAGGGTCAATCACGAAATTTTGGCCCAAAGTCTTGGTGGGGCGGATGCCGAGCATGTCGGCTAGTTCTCGTATTTCCTGGGGACCAAGGAGTTGCTGTTCAATCACGGCTCAAGTTTACCTAATATTGTGAACCTTATAAGGCGAAGTACCCATTTATAAGGTAGGTTTGTTATGCTCCCAGCCTGCTGGGGGTACTGTCTTATCGCCAATTGCTAGCGCACCGTGTACTGAGGAAAATATGTCTGAAATTTCTCCCCGCTCTCTCAGATCTTCCTTTTTCTCTCGATTAATGAGCTCTCCTGCCGTGATAGCGAGCGGTGCGTTTGTGGCAATTATTAGCCTGTTCCCTTTCGTATTCACCGACACCACGCACCTGCGCCCAGTTTTTGATTTGGCAGTCTACCGCGGGGCAATTGTCCACTGGTTAGAAACCGGTGACATTTACAGTTGGACTCTTCCGCCTGAGCATTATTACGGTTTCACCTACCCGCCGTTTGCGATTTTTCTCTTTCTGCCGATGGCGTTGTTCGATAGCTCCCGCACGCTCAATGTGGTGTTCTTAGGGGTCAATTCGCTGGCGCTGGTAGCAACGCTCGTGATGGTTTTTCGCTCGTTCCGCTTTCCACGCAATCTCTCGCTGGGGCTTTCTCTCTGGCTTTTCCCCCTCACGCTGTTGACCTTCCCCGTTCAGGGAAATATGTGGATGGGGCAAATCAACCTCATCATTTTGTTCTTGATTTTGGTTGATGCGCTCTTACTCACCGGCACTCGCTTTTCGGGTATTCTCAGCGCAATTGCCGCGTCTATCAAAATGACACCGGCGCTTTTTATTCTCTTCTTTATAGCCCGCAAGGACTGGCGCGCTGTCGCCCGTTTTATTCTCACTGGCGTGGTGGGCATCGTCATCAGCTTTATCTTCGCCCCGCAGGTGAGCTGGGAATTTTTTACCCGCCGCATCTTCGAGAGCAACCGGGTAGGTTCCATCGTTGAACCACTCAGTTTCAACATCCTCGGTGAAACATCGCGTCTCTTCTTTGAACCGGTAAATAGCATCTTGTTCGCGGTACTGGCAATAGCGCTACTGTGGGTAGGATTCCACTCCACTCGCCTGCTAATTCAGCAGAATGAGCGTTTGCTGGCCGCTTGCACCGTAGGGTTCTTAATGCTGATGGTCTCCCCCATCTCCTGGAACCACCACTGGGTGTGGGCAATACCCGCTATTCTCGGGTGCGCCCTCTACGGCTGGCACAAAGAAGACAGCGCTTATATGTTCCTCGCAGTTTCAGGCACCGTCCTCTTTTGCCAACGCTTCCAATCATGGTTCTCAGGCCACGGCTGGGACATCGGTTACTGGCCGCTGTGGACCGTAGCCCTACATATCCTGCCAGCTCTATGGACGACGGCGTTCATCACCCTGCCCTGGTTCCGCCAGCGCCGGGCGCGACGCGGTACTGCTGTACCTCAGAATCAGCTTTCCCAGAGCCCGTAAACGTTCTGAGAATTCTGTGCAATAGTCCTGCACAATTCTTCGAGGTCCATGCCCCGGTGCTCTGCCATGAACCGCACCGTGTAGTTGGTCATGTAGGAGGCATTGGGGCGTCCTCGGAACGGGTGCGGGGTCAAAAACGGGGCGTCTGTTTCCGCCAGAATAAGCTCGGGTCGTGCAAGACGTAGCGATTCCTGAATGCCTTTGGAGTTCTTGAAAGTAACTGTTCCAGAAAAACTCATGAACCAGCCCTGCTCATTGCAGATACGCGCTAGCTCGGCGTCGCCAGAGTAGCAGTGGAAGACCGTTTTCTCCGGGGCGCCTTCCTCGTGCAGAATGCGAACTACATCCTCATGCGCATCGCGGTCATGAATCTGTAGCGCCTTTCCGTACTTCTTTGCCAGGCGAATATGCGCACGGAATGATTCTTGCTGTGCGCCAATACCGTCTTCGCCCGTTCGGAAATAATCCAAGCCTGTTTCGCCAATGGCGCGTACCCGCTCATCCTGCGCGAGCTCCTCGATAGTAGCCAGCGCCGAATCTAACGTGTCTGCTTCCGCAAGCTGAGGAGCCTCATTAGGGTGCAAGGCAACAGCGGCAAGTACACGGTGATCTGCATGGGCTGCTGCCACAGCATACAGAGAAGAAGGTATATCGCAGCCCACCTGAACAATGTGCCCGATGCCTAAGACCTCCCCGGTATCGAGCGCATCACGCGCTAAAATAGCGACGTCACCGTCTAACAGATCCATATGCGTATGGTTATCAACAATGGGATACGGCAGAGGCTCGGGCGCCGGGGGGAAAACCAGGTTGCGGGAGCGCCCATTATCGCCAGTTGTCGAACGACGCCGAGTGCCCTCCCCCGATTCTTCGCCTGCCACGCTGTAACGCTCTGCCTCATAGGCAGGAGGAACCTCACCAGGAATGACGCCTGCGGGAGCAGAGAAAATAGACCTCTGTAGCTGTTCATCGGAGGGAACTTGCGCGCCCCACCGCTGCGCCAGCTCCAAGAAATGGTCGGTGGACATAGCACCTTGATCGTTGCACATGTTGTTCTCCTATTCGTCTCAGCCTCAGTATTGAAGGGAAATTCAAAAAGCGTATAGATGCCCAGCAAGTACAGCAAGGGTGAACTAACCTTCTCGCATAGCTCGCTAGTCCTCGCAGACGCGACTCATGCCAGTCCCAGCCGGTTCACCTTACTGCTGTGCGCTGGGCTTTCCCCGGTGAATAAAACCCTTATTCTTCGCGTGCCGCCAGCGTTGCCTCGTAGAGTTCGCGCTTGGATACTCCGAACCTCTCGGCAATCTCACCGGCTGCTTGTTTAAGCCGCATTCCGCCGTCCACCAGCTCTTGAACCTGCTCTGTCAGGTTTTCTGCAGACTCTGCCTCTGGTGCGGGGGCTCCTGCTACGACCAGAGCGATCTCGCCGCGAACTTGTGTATTTTGTGCCCACTGCCTCAACTCTGCCAAGGTTCCACGGATTACTTCTTCATGTAATTTTGTGAGCTCCCGGCAAACTACCGCGCGGCGGTCTTCGCCAAAGTACTGTGCGAAATCCCCCAGCGTGGCCGCGGTACGATGCGGAGATTCGTAGAAAACCATGGTTCTCTCTTCTGTCTCCAGCGATTTGAGGCGGCGAGTACGGTCTGAGCCTTTTCGCGCTAGGAACCCCTCAAACGTAAATCTGCCCGAGGGCAAGCCAGATACCGCGAGAGCAGAAAGAACCGCAGACGGTCCCGGAGCAACGGTTACCGGTAATTCAGCCTCTGCTACCGCCTGCGCTGCTGCGTAACCGGGGTCAGAAACAGTAGGCATACCAGCATCAGACATGAGCAATACCATCTGCCCAGCCTCTACCGCCTCAACAATCTGGGCAGAACGGGCGCTCTCGTTGTGGTCATGGTTAGTGATGACGCGCCCACGCGTGTGCACACCCAGCCCCGATGCAAGACGGCGAAGGGTGCGAGTATCCTCTACCGCAATAACATCTGCGGTTGCTAAATATTGCTTCAACCGGTCAGTGGCATCGCCCAAGTTCCCAATAGGAGTACCTCCCAAAATCAGTACGCCACCTTCATGGCGAGAGTGACCCACCGGCGCAGGCTCAAAATCCTCTAGCGGTTCTTCTGGTACTTCTTGTTCATCGTGCACGGTATCTCCTAAATCCAAGCGTCAAACCACATGCGCAAACGCCACTGGTCATAAGGAATTGTTTGGGCGGTCCAAATGGGCCAAAAGTGAATAGAAACCAGCAAGACGGCGACCACAAACAAACCGACGACCAGCAGTCCCAGCTGCTTGCGGCGTCGCGAATCGCCCCGGCGTCCCAGCGCCAATCCCAACAAACCTGCCAACATCAAAATGAGATAGGGTTCAAAAGAAAGCGCATAGAAATAAAACATGGTGCGCGTGGGGTAAGCGAACCAGGGGAAATATCCCACGGCAAAGACCACGAAAAGGGTCCCAAAGCGCCAATCCCGTCGGACCAGCCAGACACCCAACGCAAAAACTGCCACGATAATAAAGGACCACCACAGCAGCGGATTACCAATGTTTAGTACCGCTTCAGAGCACTTAGATACCGTACAACCGTGAGTACCCAGCGTAGGTGATTCGTAGTAATAAGATGTGGGCCGCCCCAGAATCAACCACTCAGGAGCAGAAGACTGATAGGTATGGGGCGTGCTCAAACCATTGTGAAATTCAAACGCCGAGCGGTGGTATTCCCATAAAGAACGCAGTGTCGGCGGTAACCATTGCACACCTTCAGAAGGGTGATTCGCCGCCCACTGGCGGTTATACGCAAAATCAGAGCGGAACCAGCCGGTCCAGGTAGCAAGGTATGTCGCGCTACCGACCACGATGAGGTAGAAGAAAGCGGGGACGCCATCGAGCACGACGCCGGGTACAAACCAGTTTTTTACCCCGGTCATACGGCGGGCGTTGAGATCCCAAAAAACTGTAATGAGGCCAAAGATTGCGATGAAGAAAAGAGCGTTCCATTTGGTGCCCACCGCGAGACCAGCGCAGATACCAGCCAGCAGTCGCCACCATCGGAAGCCCAGCCAAGGACCATACTTCATGAACGCGTCTTGGGGCAAACCCCCGTGCAGAGCAGCATGTTCAGAAATTCGCGCTGCTAGACGTCGTCGAGCCTGTTGCCTATCCAAAAGTAGGCAGACAAACGTGGCGAGGATCCAGAACATCAAGAATATATCGAGCAGGGCGAATCGGGACTGCACCAGGTGTAAGCCATCTACCGCTATGAGTAGTCCCGCCAGAGAAGCCACGGTCACTGAACGGAACAGAATCCAGCCCGCCAGCATGATGAGCGCCACCGAAAGCGTGCCGGTCAAGGCAGCGGCAAAGCGCCACCCCAGGGGGTTGTTATCGCCAAAGAGCATCATCCCCAGCGCAATCATCCATTTACCAACCGGTGGATGAACGACGTACTCGCCCGTTTCCTGTATGCCGGTGGGATGCCCCGCTACGAACGATTGGTTAGCGTCCTCGGCCCAGTTGCGTTCATACCCAAAATGCAGCATCGAGAAAGCATCTTTGGCGTAGTAGGTCTCGTCGAAAACTATGGCGTTAGGGTTCGAAAGATTCCAAAAACGCAGGGCTCCCGCCAAGAGGAGAACCAAAAGTGGGACTACCAACCCCAGCCGGGGAAAGGGCACGCTGGTAACAGCTAAACGCGCGCGCAAGGCGGCATCGGTGAATGCCTCCGGCAACGTCATCACCGCGCGGTGTGCTCCCCCGCCTGCGGTGGGCAAAGCCTGGGTTTCGGTTTCAGTTCGTCTCATCATCACCTGAGCAATTCTACAAGCCTGCGGACGGAACACAGGCGGCTTACCCCTACGCTTCGCTGTGGATTCGCTGATGAGCAGTGTGCTTTAGACGCCCTCAGTCAGACGACGGCGAAGTTCCAATCGTTCTTCGGCGCGTCGTTTTGCCAGCTCACGGCGATATTTAGTCGGCCAGGTCAGGGCTAGCAGTAGAAGCGAAATCAACAAAGTAATAGCCGCTACCGCAATTGCTGCATCCACCCAGAACTGTGGAGGATACAGGCGAATCAGCGTATCTGACATGCGGAACTGCCAGTTACCCTGTGGGAACAGCACATGGTGGAAGGTTTCAAAGAGGGTTTCCCAGCCCAGGGCGCCTAGAACACCAAGTGCAATCATCAGCACGAGAGCGATGAGTGCTCCAGCAAAGAGTGATTTTCGGATAACGCCCGGAGCGCGGTTGCGTAGTGAACGTGATGCCAACAGAGCCAAAACAACCAGAAGTAGTGTGCCTAAGGTCGCCCACCATAGCACCATCTTGACGTCGCTCATATGCCCTACCTCGCTGGAGAGGAACAGGTTATGCCCGCCCGCTGTTTTGAGATTGGCTAGATAACTCTCAGGTGCTAGGTTCCGCACATAGTCCATGCCGTAGGAGCCGTAAGTCATACGCTCGTCGGGGGAAAACCCATAGCTGTCCTCAGGAAATCCTGGGCGATGGTACGTCAACCAGAGGAAAGGAGCAGACGCCACACCTCGGATAGCTAGCATGAGAGTCACAAACGGAATAGTGAGTGCGATAAGCGTTGCCCGCAGTTTCAGGGCTTTCGGGCGATCTTTGACGGCAATTTCCCGCACTTCCGCTCGTCGCTGAGCTTCTTCCTCTTTCTCCGCAATAGTAGAAAACCGCACCGACTGATCGACCGGAGCAGCGGAAGAAACGGAAGTAGCTTCTGAGCCGGTAGTCTTCTCTTCAACTTTCTCGCCAGAGAACGCTACCGGTTTGAACGGCTCCACCGAGTCAACCGGGGAATCATGCCCACCGAAAACAGAATCTGCCGTCCCTGATACCGCCGCAGAATCTACCTTGTAGGTTCTCTCCGCGCGTCGAGCATTTAGCAGCTCGTCGGCAGAAGCGGTTGACGCCGCAGGCTTCTTCGAAGAAATAGCAGGAGACAGTTTGCTCCATTCGTTGCCCTCAGATGCGGAAACTGAGCCTTTAGTCGATCGTAATGCCACCTAAATCTCCTCACCGCGCCTGCGGCAGTCGTCTTCCACTTTTTTACCAGTTGCCCTTCCAGGACGAATCCTGGTAGTGCTCGAAAGGAATGTTCCAATCCCCATAGCCGTCATCGGGGTCTGCTTGCGGGTAGTCGGTGTTGACCGTTTCTACAATGTCGCCGGGGTTGAAGAGGTCAAAGAAATATTTAGCGTCTTCCGGCATCATGCCAATGCACCCGTGGGACACATTTGCTACACCTACGTAAGGGTAGGCACTGGGTAGAGCCTGGTGCACGAATACACCTGACTCGGTCAGACGCGACACATTAGTAGCCCAGAACGGCTCGTAGTAGTGGGGATCCCCTTCTTTGAGTTTCAAAGAAGTGGGGTTAAAGAAGTATTTATCAGCCTGTTCCAATACCACAAGCTGACCAACGACCGAGGGCCATTCGGGATTACCCAGTGTCACCAAGTTTTCGTGAACAAGTTTGTCATTGACATACAGCTTGGCTGTCTTGGTTTTGTTATCCACGAACGCGTAGTGCTTATCTGAGGTCGAGAAATTACGGGTGACATTTCCATTGCCAATCATGCCGTTGCCAAGATCCAGCCCCAAGATATTCGCCTGAATCTTTATAGCTGAGTTCGCTGCCCAGTAGTTTTCCGGGCGATAGCGTGCCATATAGTCCGAGTACCAGCGCATTTTGCCGCGCTGGTCCCCGCCACCGGTTACCTTGATAGCTTTTTCAATTTCCGCCTTATTCACCACAGGCTCAGAGAAATTGAACTCGATGATTTGCCCGACGCCGTAGGTGGCGCCTTCAACAACATTGATGGATACATCGGCTTCGTTAGCTGCCGAGACAGTAGAAAAGGTTGATTCGCCCGAGCCTTCAGCACCCTGAGAATCTTTTGCTTTCCAGCTCACAGTATAGAGCGAGTCAAAGGCGAGAGGTTTCGAGTTGGTCCACTCGTTTCCTGCTTTATTGAGCGTGCCGGGCGCATCTACCGGTGCTCCCTGGGCGTCAACGGTGGTCAGTTTTACCTCGGTCAAGGTGGAATCTTCGGTAGTGACTTTGATGGGAGTCACCGGATTAATTTCTACTTCTTCAGCGGTAGGAACAACCTTTACCACACCAGAAAATTTAGGAGCCTGCGTAGGGGTGGGGCTAGAGGCTGCCGATGCCGAATCGCTCGCAGTACTCGAAGTTTGCTTCTGGTCTGCGCCACAAGCGCTCAAGCTGAGGGCGCCAACGCCGATGAGGGAGGCAGTCAAGAACGGACGGCGGCTCATCTGCTGAGAAACAAAGAGGGAATCTTCAGACTGGTTTTTCTTCTGGGATGGATTCGGCGACTGGTGCATGAATTGACCTAACCTTTTATAACTAAATAAGAGTGATTACCTGGAGGGGAAATACGAAAAGATTCCTCGCACCTCGCGGGGGGAATCTTTGCATACAGGTGTTAGAGGGAGGAAGACTCAGAGCCGAGACCGTGATCTCGAACTACTTCCCACCCCTGAGGGGCGGTGAGACGATCGGCATGGAATTCGCACAAATCGTAAGCATGGGGTTCACGATGTTCGGAGAGTGCACCAATAATCGCCTTAGACTCGCTGTAGGCGTAGTACAGGGTGAAGACCGCTTCTCGTGAGCATGTCTGGCGTGAACAGGAACGAGCCTGAGCCATGTCAAAAAATCCTTTACTTTAGACTGCCTGCTTGCGCAGACGACGACGCTCGCGTTCTGAGAGACCACCCCAGATACCAAAACGTTCATCATTTTCCATAGCGTACTCTAAGCATGCTTCGCGCACTGGGCACTGACTGCACACGCGTTTTGCATCCCGCGTGGAGCCGCCTTTTTCAGGAAAGAAAGCTTCAGGGTCGGTCTGGGCGCAAAGGGCGTCTGCCTGCCATGCTAGCTCACCTTCTTCGCCGTCTGTACTGTATAGACCAGCAGCTTGCTCCCAGAGAGAAAGTGCTTCTGGGTCAGATGAGAACAAGTCAATGTTCTTTTGGTGTATTGCCTGTTGTTGAGGCTTTTGAGGCGAATCTGCCGCAGCGAGAAACGCGTTTGCCTGTTCTTCGAGGTATTGAGCCGAGTGCATAGTATTTTGCTGGGCTTTATAACTCAAGCTTTCGGTATTTTCACCATTTGCTTGGGGGGAGTACAAGCCCATTTTTCGTCCCTTCCGTATCCCTATTTTGGAGGTTTGAACGTTGTTATCCAACGCAGGCGCATAACACCCTCAGAAATATCGGCATCCCTTTCCGCGGAGAGAGGGCAAACTGCGAAATTTGCTCAACCTCATGCATGCCATAGAACATGCAAGTCAATCCACGAAAAAAGAGACACCGAAATTACTCTGCATATAATTACACGCGTGTAACGTGCGTTTCGTCAAGCTGAGGGAAAAAATTTCCTCAAAATACGGGTAATAAACTCAAAAGTTTGAACATATTTGTGGTATTGATTCCAAATACTTGCAGAAACTTCATCCATATGCCGTTGAACAACAAAAAGTGGGGAAATTGTTGATATTTCGGCGGCTGTCCGGAAAATTCTTGCAGTATTACATGGGGTGTTTTGTGGGTAAAATAGGGGCTCATGAGCGCAAACACTTCTTCTTTCAAAAATCTTGAACAACTTTTTGTCACGGTGCGAAATTTTCAAACTCCCGCTTTGCTTTGGTACTCAGCTGCCAGCGAGCGCATCGAGCTTTCCGGCAGGGTGTTGGATAATTGGGTGAGCAAAAGTGCAAATTTTTTGGTGGATGAGTGCGATCTTGAATCAGGCTCCCCCATTGATGTTCCCATGGGCGTTCATTGGCGGTCTTTAGTAATCGCCTTAGCGGCACTGCGTGTAGGCGCGACCATCTCTTTCGAGGTAGATTCTGCCGACGTTCTTTTTTCCTTTGATTCTGCGGTGGTAGAAACTTCAGATGCCGAGTATCCCGTGATTGTTGATAGGGGTTCTCTAGCTCCTCGGTTTATGGGCGAGGTACCTGCAGGGGCTCTTGATTTTTGTGCTGAGGTGAGAGCTTTTGGCGACGTCTATTCGGGGTTCGAGACGCCCGTGCCCAGCCGCGTTGCTATGGGCGGGCTGTCTTATAGTGTGTTGCTGGAGGCAGTTTCCACTCAGATTATTGCTCTTGGTGAGGAGTTGGGTTCGGCTTCTGCCGTTCAGTTTACTGCGCCTGCGGTTTTGACTGCTGACTACCTGATTCAGGTTCTAGCGGCTGTGGCGATGGGGCGCGGCGTCGTGATCTTGGATCCGACGATTCAGTGGGATCAAGCGAAAGTTGAGCAGATTCTTGCCCAGGAACGGGCAGTACCGCTGGTCTCCTAAGGAATGAGAGATACTATCCTTCCGCAGTGAATTCGTTTCAAGGTAAAAACCCAGCAAGCGCAGCGCAAAGATGAAGTGGCTGGGTCTGGCATGAATCGCATTAGTGAGCGCTAGCGAACCCATGCGAGAAGGTTAGTTCACCGTTGCCGCGCTTGCTGGGTGGCGCATAGAGCCCTGTAAAAGAACTTTAACGCTTTTTCATGTCGGGGGTAATCACCGGGAGTTTGCCGGTCATGGCATCGGTGGCTTCATCTAAGAAACGCGCGATGGATTCTTCACGGGTGCTCTCTTCCTTGCCCTTGTCTTTTCCAAAGACCCAGAAGCGGTACATGAAGTAGCGAACGATGGTTCCTAGTACGGTACCGATGATGGTACCTGAGATAAAGGATGCGGTAGCGGATGTAAGGCCCAGGGCGTAGTAGCTGACCAGCACGCAGGCTAATTCCACGCCGATACCGATGGCGTTGACAATGGCGAATTCCACCGCTTCACGCCATTTGTTCTCGGTACGCTTTTCGCGGAAGGTCCAGAGGCGGTTCATCACCCAGGAGAAGATGGTGGCGATGATACCAGCGATGACTTTTGCTTTACCGTGGGAATCTGCCATGACCGAGTGCATGAGCGTCCATGTAACGGTTGCGTTGACGATGAATGCCAAACCGCCGACTGTAGCGAACTTGAGAACCTCTTTGATGAAGAGATGCCAGACATATGTGAAGCGTTCGCGAAGATTAGACACTCAAACCCCTGTGGTGATTCTGTTGAAGACAATTCCCCTATTTTAGTGGCACGCTTGGCATTTTAGCCCCTTATCGACAGGGCATGAGGGATTTTTTTCAAGATGTAAAGTCTGCTATGTCATTCTTCGAGGGAAATCTTGAGCATTTTTTCTTTCAAGGTGAAGAACACGGTAGCCTAAAGGGGTGATTTACCCTGTGACTGGACCAAAAATTGGCGTTGTTGGCGGCGGGCAGCTTGCTCGCATGATGGCTCCTGCAGCTCATGAGCTCGGCTTTGATTTAGAAATTCTTGCTGAGTCTGAGGATGTGTGCGCGGTACAGGTTGTGCCGCACGCTCCTGTGGGCGACTATAAAGATTTTGATGTTCTCTTGAACTTTGCACGCGATAAAGATGTGCTGACGTTCGATCATGAGCACGTCCCTACTGATTTCTTACAGAGACTGATTGACGAAGGGGTCAATGTTCAGCCCCGCCCAGGTGCGCTGGTGCATGCTCAGGATAAATTGGAGATGCGCAGGGCTGTTGAACGCTTGGGTCTGCCTAACCCTCGGTGGGCAGAGGTGAAAACCCTCGATGAACTGCTGTCCTTTGGCGATGAAATTGGTTGGCCGGTCGTCCTCAAAACTCCGCGTGGCGGTTATGACGGCAAGGGCGTTTTGGTGCTCGATGACGCCGATCAGGCGCGCGGTGCCGACGTCGCCCGTTGGTTCGAGCAGCTCCCCGAACGCACTGATTTCTCCTCTTTGCTGGCGGAGGAAAAAGTTCCCTTTACTCGTGAGCTGTCAGCTTTGGTGGCGCGCCGAGATTCTGATGAGGTCAAAGCCTGGCCTGTTGCCGAATCAATTCAGGTGAATTCGGTGTGCGATGAGGTTATCGCCCCTGCGCCCGGTATTTCAGCAGAAACTGCCCAGGCGGCGTCGCAGGCAGCGATTACCCTCGCTACTGAGCTAGGCGTGACCGGTGTGATGGCGGCTGAACTTTTTGAGGTTCCCGGCAGCGCGCAAGGATTCTTAGTGAATGAGCTTGCTATGCGCCCGCATAACTCTGGGCACTGGACTCAGGACGGCTCCGTTACCAGTCAGTTTGAGCAGCATCTTCGTGCAGTTCTCAATCTTCCCTTGGGTGCTACTGAGGTCAAGGGTGAAGTTGCCATCATGAAAAACTTCTTGGGCGGAAGCAATGAAGATATTTTCGGCATGTACCCTGCTGCTCTCGAAGAAGATCCCCGTGCCAAGATTCATTTTTATGGCAAGGGCGTGCGTGCCGGGCGCAAGATTGGTCACGTCAATATTGGCGGGAAATCCGATCAGGTCGAGGAACTACGTCAGGCAGCAACCCGCGTCGCCAATATACTCTCCCACGGAACCGCAGAACTTTAGACCCTAAAAAATAGCTGACGGTCGCTGCTAGGTAGCGACATCATCCACAGAAAGGGGAGCCTCATGAGCTCACCATACACCGCAGATGCACCTCTCGTTGGCATCGTTATGGGCTCAGATTCCGATTGGCCCACGATGGAAGCTGCCGCAGAAGTTCTCGAAGAATTCGGCATTCCCTACGAAGCCGATGTGGTCTCCGCGCACCGTATGCCTGAAGACATGATTTCTTACGGTAAGCAAGCAGCCGAACGCGGCATCCGCGTTATTATCGCTGGCGCCGGCGGAGCGGCTCACCTGCCCGGTATGCTGGCATCTGTCACTCCTCTGCCCGTCATCGGTGTGCCAGTACGCCTAAAGAACCTTGAGGGCATGGATTCTTTGCTATCTATTGTGCAGATGCCAGCCGGTGTGCCCGTAGCGACCGTTTCTATCAACGGCGCCCGCAACGCAGGACTGCTGGCTTTGCGCATCCTAGGTTCAGGAACCGACGATTTCGCCGAGCAGGTTCGTTCAGATCTCATGAATTTCGCCTCAGATCTTCGCCAGTCCGCTATGGACAAGGGCGCATCCTTGCGTACTAAGGTCTCCGAACGCTCGGATGAGGATGAGCAAAGCGAGCGTCGTCCAGCAGTGAAGCAGAGTGATTTGCTCGCTGGTGCAGACGATATTAAACCCTACGCTCCTTAGCATTAACATTCCCACACGTGAAAATTTGCACCTCGTATGAAGCTAGGATTTTCCGGGGTGTTCACAGAATATTTTTGTAGGCTGGTCGAGAAGACATGCTGTTATCTTCTCGACCACCGCAGTTTAACCAGCAGGAGTTACCGTGCACAGCGAAGACTTTAACGACGTGCGTCCAGCACCTCGGAAGGGATCTGCTCAGCAAGAGTCAGCTCGTGGGATCCGGCAAAGGCAGTCTCGTCAACCGGTTATTTCAGCAACCAGAGTGCGGGGGCAAAAACTAGGGCAGGAGTCTTTCTCAGACCCCATTAATTACCCTGAATTTTCTTCAGACAGCACCAAGGTTAAACGTGCCTGGCTGTTCATGGCTCTCACCTTTTTTATCCCCGGAGCTGTGCAGCTGATTACCGATAGAAAGACACTGGGACGACGCGCTCTCACCGTAACTTTAACGGTGTGGGCTGTGGTTCTGCTGGCGATCGTTTTGGCAGTAGTTCGACGCACCTGGTTATTTTCGCTATTTACCCATAACTTCACCCTGGTCGCGCTGGTCATTGCGCTCGTGATCTTGGGACTGGGTTGGCTCTATCTTTTTCTCGATACCTTGCGCGTCATCAAGGTTCGGCAGCTTCCTCAGAGGGCTAAAGTTCCAGTGATTCTCGGTTTGGCTGCCATGATGTTGGTGGTCGGCGGCGGGATTGGCTACACGGCATACGTTGCTAATACGGGCCGTGGCGCGCTCAATAAAATCTTTGCTGGTGGTACCGATCTCAAAGAAGAAAACGGGCGTTACAACATTCTGCTCATGGGTGGCGACGCCGGTGCCGACCGCGTGGGTCGCCGTCCAGACTCAATGACGGTGGTATCCATTGACGCCGATACCGGTCAAGCGGTCACTATTTCGGTTCCACGTAACACTCAGAATGCGCCGTTTTCTCCTAACTCGCCACTCTGGCAGGTCTACCCCGAAGGCTTCAATTGCGGAGACGAGTGTATTATCAATGCGCTCTACACCGATGTGATGCAGAATCATCAGGACCTCTATCCCGATTCCAATGATCCCGGGGCTGAGGCGACTATGGACGCCGTCTCGGGTGTGTTGGGCATTGAGGTCAACAATTACATGCTGATTGATATGGACGGTTTCGCCCAGCTCATTGATGCTCTAGGAGGCATCACTATTGATGTGGGTGGTCGTGTTCCCATCGGTGGCGGTACTGATTTGATGACCGGTCAAAAGAACCCCATCGACGGTTATATCGAGCCTGGAGTGCAGAAGCTCGATGGCTTCCATGCTCTGTGGTACGCGCGCTCCCGCGAAGGCGCCACCGACTACGAGCGTGAGGCGCGGCAACGCTGTGTTCAGGCAGCTATGCTTAAGCAGATGAATCCCACCAACGTCCTCTCCAAGTTCGGTGATATTGCCGCCTCTGGTGAGCAAATTGTCGAAACTAATATTCCCGAAAATTCGTTGAGCGGTCTTGCTGATATAGGTTTGAAGTCCAAGGACTTCCCGCTGATTCAGTACGCTGCAGGTCCGCCTTACTACAGTGATACGTTCCCCACCTACCCCGATTTTGATCAGCTCCATGCCGATGTGCAGAAGGTACTGCAGGACTCTAAGGACGGCATCCAGCCCTCTGGCGTAGCAGAAAATGCTGGGTTCTTTGGAGGAGATACATCAGCTCAGGGGGCTCCGCTGACGTCAACAGTGGAGATTCAGACCGTAGCCGAGCTCTCGGAAAACGGTACTTGTTCGGTTCCCTAAACCCCAGGTGAACCCGGTAAGCTGGGTTGCATGAGTAATATTCTGCAGTCAGAAGTATGGGCTAAATTTCAGGAGTCAAACGGCCACCGGGTCTTCCGCGGTGAAGGTGACGGATGGCGCTATATCGCTACCTTAGAGGGCGGTAAGACCGGGCGTTATCTGTATGCCCCGTACGGACCTGAAGCAAACAGCGCTGCAGCGTTTGATGAGGCAATTGCTGATTTGAAGCGCGTGGCTGCAGAGAATAAATGCTGGTTTATTCGAGTGGAACCTACGGACTCCTCCATCTGGGGTGAAGGCTCTGGCGAGGAGTTCTTGAAGAATCGCGGGTTCAAACTGTCGCCTCGTCAGATTCAACCCGGTCACACTCAGGTGATTGATTTGGAGCAGTCTGAAGAAGAGATTCTCAAGGCAATGCGCCCCACCAACCGCAACCTGCACCGCAATATCCACAAAAAGGGTGTGACGTTCGAGGTTTCCCATAACCCCGAGGACATCGACATCCTCACCAAGTATTTAGAGCAGACCGCTCAGCGCAACGATTTTAACCGCCAGCAGGACGACTATCTCAAGCAGGTAGCACGCGTCCTGATGCCTGAAGACGCCGCGCGGCTCATCATTATTCGCAGCGAAAATGGTGAAGCTATCGGCTCCACGTTTGTCTACGATTCGGATGATACACGCACCTACGCTCACGCGAGCTACTCGTTTGAGCACCGCAAGCTCAGCGCTAATAACCCGCTGGTCACCACCATGATTTTTGATGCCAAGAAGAAGGGTCTGAAATATGTAGACCTCTTTGGCATCGCCCCTAATGATGATCCCGACCACGAGTGGGCAGGCTTCACCAAATTCAAGAAATCATTTGGCGGACGCTCAGTGGTTTATCCTGGCACCTGGGATTTGCCGGTTTCGACTAACGGCTATCGCGCTTACGAGGGAATTCGTGCCGCTCGTGAAAGCCTGGGCAAGGCACAGAAGACCGCACGCCAGCAGGTTATCCCCCAGGCTAAAAAGCTGGCGGGTAAGGCGAAAAATACCGCGGCATCCGTGGTGAGCACGGCTAAGGCTCGCCTGAAGAAATAGGTAAAAACGCTCTTTAGAGAGAAAGGCTCCACCTGCAGGTGGAGCCTTTCTCTATGCCCACATATTGGGTTTAGAAATCGTATTCATCGGTCATACGAACTTCAGACTTACGGTTGAGGAGCTTATCCCAGCGGCTCAAATCGTGCTGAGCTTCGACCGTACGGACGGTACCTGACTGCGCACGCATAACGATTGAATGGGTAGTAATGGTCTTACGTCCGTATCGAACGCCGCGTAGCAACTTGCCATCGGTGATACCGGTTGCTGCAAAGAAGCAGTTATCCGAGGTCACCAAATCATCGGTGGTAAGCACGCGGTCGAGGTCGTGACCGGCGTCCAATGCCTTCTGTTTCTCGGCGTCATCGGTAGGAGCCAGGCGACCCTGAATAATTCCACCTGTTGCTTTGATAGCGCAGGCAGCGACAATACCCTCAGGAGTTCCGCCGGTTCCCATCATCAAATCGACGCCGGTACCGTGGCGAACAGCGGCAATCGCGCCGGCGACATCGCCGTCCAATATCATGCGAGTACGCGCACCGGTTTCGCGGATTTCTTCAATGAGCTTGGCGTGACGCGGGCGATCGAGTACGCACACGGTGAGCTGATTGACCGGCTTGCCCAAAGCTTTAGCGGTCAAGTGCAGGTTCTGTTTAACCGGCAAACGCAAGTCCACCAAATCAGCAGCGTCGGGACCAACTACAAGTTTTTCCATGTAGAACACTGCAGAAGGATCAAACATGGTTCCGCCGTCTGCCACAGCAAGAACTGATAAAGCGTTATCCATACCCAAAGCTGTGAGACGAGTGCCATCAATAGGATCTACCGCAACGTCAAACGCTGGACCGGTTCCATCGCCCACATATTCACCGTTGAATAGCATGGGAGCTTCATCTTTTTCACCTTCGCCGATAACGACCTGCCCATTAAAACGCACAGTAGAAAGACGGTAGCGCATCGCATCTACTGCTGCGCCGTCTGCTTTGTTTTTATCTCCTGCACCCACCCATGGTGCTGATGCGATAGCTGCTGCCTCTGTTGCTCGCACCAATTCCAACGCCAAGTTTCGATCTGAGTAAATTTCCTGCTGGCCAGTCAGATTTTCTGACATATAATCCTCACCCTCGAGTATTCTGTCCATCGCTTATGCGGCGATTACTGAGCATCGTTGCTCTATGCTACTTCTCCACCATAGTTGGCTTAAGTCTCTGTCGCCTCTCTATAAGCTATTTTTAAGTAGATTTGGCGTTAATTTTGCACAAGCTCCCGCGCATTTAGATTTTTTGCTCGCTCTCAGGGACAATAAACGAGTGAGTATTAACCCTGAGGAACTTCCCAACCATCCCACAGAGTCTGCCTCCGCAGCCTCGTCTGCTTCTGCCCCTCAGTCGGCAGAACCGGAGGTAAAGCCGCAGATTACCGAAAAGCAAGCGGCTCGAATCAATGCCCCAGCACGCAACATGATTATTTCCATGCTGGTGATGATTGCTCTGTTGGTGCCTTTCCTTTTGCTGGCGCCCCAGCTCACCAACTCACAGAATCATTACGACCCCAACGTCGATCTACACGGCACCGCCTATAA
>NZ_LXTU01000026.1:0-37689 GCF_001683935.1 Rothia sp. ND6WE1A
TCGTGTCGTACAGCATTTCAACCTCACCGAATACGGCGTTTACGTCGCAATCTTTACGCGATGCCATCGCGCAAGAATCACCAGATAAAGGTTTGCTTGTACATACCGACCAAGGATTCCAATATCAACATTCCAGCTGGCGCACACTCATCACAGCTATCGGTGGCACACAATCGATGTCAAGGAAAGGAAACTGTTACGACAATGCGGTAATGGAAAACTTCTTCGGACACCTCAAATCAGAGATGTACCACGGGGAATCATTCACCAGTCTGGAGACGTTCTACCACGCAATTGATGACTACATCCGTTGGTACAACCATGAACGCATCCAAAAACGACTCAAGGGCCTGACTCCGATGCAATACCGGAACCAGACCCTAAAGCCTCTAACCGCCTAGAATAAAACCAGTCCAACTTTCGGGGGCCAGTTCAAAAGTAGGGGGCTTCTTTTCTCAATGGATATGGAGCCTTCTCGAAAAGGATTCTCAGAGGACGTTACCCGCGGAAGAAATTTCCCATATCGCGCCGCCCAGCAACCTGCCCGGCGTCGGGAGAAACGATGACGGTCTGTGTAGCAGCGTACTGGACGGAAGGCGTTGAGGAGTCGTCCTCGCGTGGCTCATCTACCACCGATAGCACTGCCGCTGGATCCACGTTGCGTTTGATAACCGCCAAAGCAATCGGCCCGGCTTCCCAGTGTTGTGCCACCGACGTCACCTTGCCTACTTTCTTGGTACCCACGTAAACGCTGGCCCCAACTTCCGGCAGGGTGTGCTCTGAACCATCGAGGTCTAAGAACACCAGGCGGCGAGGCGGGTGACCCAGGTTATGCACGCGCGCAACCGTCTCCTGCCCCTTGTAGCATCCCTTTTCAAGGTGAACCGCAGTACGCATCAAATCGAGCTCATGAGGAATAGTTTTCTCGTCTACCTCATTTCCATAGCGAGGGCGCCAGGCTTCAATACGCAGAGCTTCTGCAGCCCACATTCCAGAGAGGGAAACTTCGGGGGCAATGTCGAGCAAATCTGCCAGCGGAATGATGGAGAAGAAGCGACGCAAACCCTGCCCCGGATGTTCACCGGGGTCAATCTCGGTATAGGCGGTACCGCCAGCAACCACTCCGGGCCAGGGATCACTGAAAATCAGCGCTTTCTGCAATGCTTTTGGAGCCTTTTCCGAAGTGCGCGGATCGTCGAAGGAAACCAAAATTCCATACTCTGCAGAAACGTTCTCAATGTCCACGCGCAACATAAATTTCATGGAGTTCAAGAACGCAGCGAGATCCTCGCCCTGCCCCGATTCTGCGATGAGCCACAGCTTATCGCCATCTTCCACAGCAAAGGGCACAAATTCAACTCGCCCTTGCGCTGAGAGTAAGGTGAGCTCTCGCGAATCGCCGCGTCTCATGCCGTCCATAATCTGCGACGAAAGCGTGGTCATCCACGAATGCCGGTCAGGTCCGGAAACCGTTACGACGTCGAGATGCGAATAATCTGCCACCACAAACTTTTCAGCCCCCAGAATGAAACGGCGCTGTTCTTTGAGAGGCTCCCCGTAATGTGCTGCGACGCCGGCATCGACTCCTGATGCTTCAAAGACGCCGAATTTTTGCAGGAGGGGGCTCTTGAAATCTGCCACTATTATTCGCCCTTAGAGTCTGACTCTTGGTCAGGTTCAGTTGCCGAATCTATCTCAGTATTAAACAGGTGAGACCCTAAATCTAGTCCGTTCATTGAACCGGTCTTACGCAGTTCAGCTGATGCGTGCTTGTGAAGCTTGCCCTGCTCATCTGCAATCTCCCAGTCCCACATGAGATTGCCATTTACTAGACCCCACAGACGGACGGAACCCGCATAATCCTTGGAAATATCATCGCGCATCAGGTTTGCGGTCTGCATTCTTACTACGGGCCCCTTAATCAGACCGGTGTAGTTTTCGCTCATACCGCCGGGGTGGGAGATAGTAGCAATGAGGTTGAAGCCATCATCGCCGTTACGTAGCTTCTCTACCGACTCGGCGTCGGGTAAAACCGGAACTACATCTGCTGATTTCAGCCCCGGTCCGACGTCGCCGTCTTGCTGGGGGCGGTCAATCTGCCAGAAACCGGTTTCAACGGTGAGAGGGCGTAACTTGTTGCCTTCATCATCCAGAAGGAATGATTCAGCACGGTATTCGATAAAGGGAAGACCGTCTTGAGTGAAAGTAATAATCTGTCCGAAAGGAGTACCGTCTTCCCCCTCGTACCAGAGGGATCCGGTGCCCTCCCACTGGCCCAGTAACCAGGAGAAGGGAACAAGTTCAGGAGTTAGGTTAGTTGGAATTTCAATAGGCATATTAAAAGTCTAAAACCTTTCTCGCCTCCCACAGCAAGATTCTGTCTGCCAGCATAAAAATGCATCCTGCTCAATCCATAAATTGAGCAGGATGCATGAACGCATTCGGTACCTCCGCAAGAAGCCTCACCGCATTCTTGGGAGGAGGTTGATTTCAGGGACTTACTTCTGGCCCTTGAAGAGACCCATCAAAACGACAGCGATGCTACCGAAAATCATGACTCCGGCAAGTGCCAAAAGGCAAAGGAAGAAAATTTCTAGTGCTACTAACATGTGTTTTAGACTACCACGTGACTGATGAACAGGGCGATTAGATAACCCAAAACTCCAACAAAAGCTACCGGTGTTACGCCCAGGGTTATAGCACCGCGGCGAGGTCCTTCTTTAGGTCCTGCCGAAATCATCCGAATACCAAACGTTCCAAGTATTAAAGCGATTCCTACGCCAATACCAATCAGCAAACTGGAGCTCTGGCTGGCTCGGTAGAAATCTGCGAGCGCGACCCAGCCTGCAACGGATACAGCGGCGAGAACGCCTGTGATGCATGAAATAACCGATTCGAGGCGGCCGATGGCACCTTCGCCTCGGATAAGTTCAACAATGAAGCTAGCTACCACGCCCACGGCAGCAATAGTGGGTAAGAAAGTCAGGCGTTCAACTCCGGTATCAACGAGCGATACTGCAACGGCTGCTAATCCTGCACCTAGGATGATGCAGGAATGCGGTACCACGCGGTTGACGCGGCGTAGTTCAGCCACGCCGGTTGCTGCAGGCCAACCACCTGCGATAAACGCCACAGCCAATACACCGACGGCGGCAGTCAGAATAGGGTGAATAACTGTCGCAATGAGAAAGCTAATGAGGGTGAGCGTAGCTGCTGTTGCTACCAGTCGATACCGAGAAGAGCTCGTAGCACCGATTCGTCCAACACGGCCTTCGTAGACTATGCGATCACGGCGTTCTCGAAGCTGGGGCACGAAAGTCTCAAACCTGTGAGTTTTTGCCACGACGTTCTCTTTATTCACGAATGACCCTTGCTTTCGATGGACAGTATGCGTAGGTGCTCTACTTCTTCTCTATCTTTGCCTATGTTTAGCGAGTAATCCAACCTTAGAGCAGGTGGATTTCTATAAGATAGAAAAAACACCGCTGCGACAACAGAACAGAGAGGATTTTTGCAGATGCATCTTGTCCTCCTGTCCCCTGCCAAGCTACCTAATCCCGATTTTCTGCCCGCATTACAGCTCTTGAGTCATGAAACGGTATTGCTACCCCTTAATGCCTCCATTCAGGCAATTCAGGATAAAGGTTGTCAAGCGGGCATTATTGACGGCACCGACCGTCTCATGGAGGCTCGAAATGGTGCGCAGCTTATTCGGGCGGCTCTTCCGGATCTTCCTTTGCTGATGGTTCTTTCCGAGGGCGGGTTCGCCGCCGTCTCCCCTACGTGGCTGGTAGATGACATAGTGTTCGAGGCTGCAGGCCCTGCTGAATTAGAAGCGCGCTTGCGTATGTTACCTAGCGCACCAACCGAATCGCAGCAAGAGACTACCATTCGTTGCGGTGCCATCCTCATTGACGAAGCCTCATATACCGCTCGCATTAATGGACTTCCTCTAAACCTCACCTATAAAGAGTTTGAACTTCTCAAATTCTTTGCCCAAAATCCCAGTCGCGTTTTTACCAGAGCACAATTGCTCTCAGAGGTGTGGGGACACGATTACTTTGGAGGTACCCGCACGGTAGACGTCCATGTCCGCCGTCTTCGCGCCAAGTTAGGAACAGAGCACGAGCACTTAATCTCTACGGTGCGCAATGTGGGTTATAGTCTCGATACCTCGCGATCAGGAGCAGCTTCTAAAGATTTCAGTTAACTCCGTATGAATTATGCGCCGATGCTCTCGATTATTCTGCTAGATGAGACCATCAGCTCCTGAAGTAAGTCTGCTTTCGGTAGAGTAGATAAGGTACATTGCCTAGGAGGAATAACTGTGAGCGAAATAGAATCAGAGCAGACGTTCTCTATTCAGACCCTAAAATTGGATGCCACGAACGCAACCGCTTTCTTAGATTTTGCACGAACTATTTCGGCGCAGGATAGCACACCAGCGTTTTCAGAGCAGACGCTCGTTGAAGTACACAAGGCAATAAAGAATCCGCACATCGCAGATTCCCTGCTCTTGGCGCTCGCCGGAGAAAACGATGACGCTGAGTTCACAACGGAGAAACAAATTCTTGGTGCGGTAGTTGCCCTTCTCGATACAGAAAAAGACACTGCAACCATTGAAGGTGCTGTTGCCTCTACCCACCGTGGCCAGGGCATCGGAACGGAGTTGGCTCGTACCATCAACGAGGCTCTTTCCGAAACCCCTATTCAACTCTACAATTTGTGGGTTCATCAGATTCAGGGTGAGGATGCCTCAGGAGAGCGCAAAGCAGCAGAGCTTTTAGCTCGTTCTTTTGATTACTCACCGGTCAGGGAACTCCGCAAACTACAGCTATGGCTCACCGACGAGGTTCGCCAGAACATTGCCCGCGATCTAGGGCAGGCGCATCTTTCCGATGGCACGAAAATCGATACATTTAAGCCAGGTATGGACGACGCCGCATGGCTTTCAGCTAATGCGGAGGCATTTGCCAACCACCCCGAGCAGGGTTCCCTCACCGCCGAAGACCTCAACGAGCGAAAGAGCGCGGATTGGTTCCGCGCCGAGGGATTTTTTGTTGCCCGCGCAGATGAAGGGCTGGCAGGTTTTCACTGGACCAAAATCCCCTCCGACCAGGGCGAACTGACCGAAGGCGAAGTCTATGCTGTAGGAATTGTTCCCTCATGGCAGGGGAAGAAGTTAGGCAAAATTCTTACCCTCACAGGAATGGATTATCTCGCGCAGTTCGTCGACGAAGGGGGAAAGCCTCTCGACAAAATCGTTCTTTACGTGGATGCAGACAATACTGCAGCGGTTTCGCTCTATAAGTCACTTGGTTTCGTCGAAGAAACCGTAGACATCATGTACTCCCACCAGGCTTAAGTTTTTTATTTCAAGATAGGAAGGAACACTGTGAGCGCTGAAAAAACAGTAAATACAGAACCCAATGAACCCTCAGATCACTACCATATCGGCGGTGACATCACTAAGATTGAACGCGCTCAGACGCAGGGGGATCGCATTGAAGCGGTAGAGAAAGTCAAACTTCCCCATCTTTCCGGTGATTTCGGAACCGACCGTTTTCTCGACAGGGAAATCAGCTGGTTAGACTTCAATACCCGCGTTCTGGAGTTGGCTGAAGATCCCGATCTTTATTTGTTAGAGCGCCTCAATTTCCTGTCGATTGTAGGATCGAATCTTGATGAATTCTTTATGGTTCGCGTGGCGGGTCTACGCCGCCGTATTGCAACCGGTATCGCTGTTCCCTCTGCCGCAGGTATGACCCCCGATGAGCAGATGGAAGAAATCTCCGAATCAGCTCACCAGCTGATGGAGCGCCAGCATCGCTGTTTCCATGAGGAGGTTTTGCCTGCGCTCGAAAAGGAACAAATCCGCATTGTTAAATGGTCAGATTTGGAGGACGAAGCGAAAGCTCGCTTGACCTCTTTCTTCAGCGATGAGGTTTTCCCCATCTTGACCCCGCTGGCAGTCGATCCTGCGCACCCCTTTCCCTATATTTCGGGGCTCTCGCTCAATCTGGCAGTCGTTGTGCGTAACCCACAAACCGGTAAGGAGCTCTTTGCCCGTTTGAAGGTGCCCGATCAGCTTAACCGTATGATTTCTATCGACGGCTCACGAGCGGTGAATTCGCCGTCTCGGGAAGCCCGCTTCATTGCGCTCGAAGACGTCATCGCTCAGCACCTGGACATGATGTTCCCCGGCATGGAGGTGTTGGAAGTTCACGCTTTCCGCGTGACCCGTAATGAAGACCTCGAAGTTGAAGAGGACGACGCCGAAAATCTTCTGCAGGCATTGGAAAAGGAGCTTTTGCGCCGCCGTTTTGGGCCTCCGGTTCGTTTGGAAGTTGAAGATACCATCAACCCCAACGTTCTTGAACTACTCATTTCTGAGCTCAGCATTGAGGAGTCAGAGGTCTACCGCCTACCCGCTCCGTTGGATTTGCGTGGAATGGGCGCCATCGTTAACGCAAACCGCCCCGCCTTGCACTATCCCAAGCACATTGCGCATACCTCCCGATGGCTCAACGAGAACGAAACGTCTAAGGCCGCAAATGTCTTCGCGGCAACCCGCGCTCACGACGTTTTGCTCCATCACCCCTATGATTCATTTGCGACCAGCGTGCAAGCGTTTTTGGAACAGGCTGCTGCAGATCCAAACGTCATGGCTATCAAGCAGACTCTATATCGCACTTCTGGCGACTCCCCCATTGTCGATGCGCTGATTGAAGCTGCAGAAGCTGGTAAGCAGGTTTTGGCACTGGTAGAAATCAAAGCGCGCTTTGATGAGGAAGCCAACATCAAGTGGGCGCGTAAGCTCGAACGTGCTGGCGTGCATGTGGTCTACGGCATCGTCGGCTTGAAGACCCACTGTAAGCTTTCGCTGGTGGTTCGAAAAGAAGGCGATTCGCTACGCCGTTACTGCCATATCGGTACCGGTAACTACCACCCCTCAACTGCACGATTCTATGAGGATCTCGGTTTGCTCACCTGCGACCCGCAGATTACTGAGGACGTTTCCCGCCTGTTCAATCAGCTCTCGGGTTACGCTCCCAAAACCACCTACCGTTCATTGCTGGTAGCCCCACGCTCGATTCGATCCGGTTTGATTGATTACATCAATAAAGAAATCGAACACAGCATGGCAGGACGCAAGGCGAAGATTCAGATTAAATGCAACTCCATGGTGGATGAGGCAATTATCGATTCGCTCTACCGCGCCTCGCAGTCTGGTGTGGAAGTCAACGTAGTGGTTCGTGGCATCTGTGCTTTGCGCCCCGGTGTTCCCGGTCTTTCAGAGAATATCCGTGTGCGTTCTGTGCTGGGTAGGTTCTTGGAACACTCCCGTGTGTTCACCTTTGAAAATGCAGGGAACCCCAAGGTCTACATTGGTTCAGCAGATATGATGCACCGCAACCTTGATCGCCGTGTGGAGGCTCTGGTAAGTATCAAGGCACAGCGTAACCGCGAATATCTGCTGGATATGTTCGACCGCTACATGTCTAAGAAGACCTCAACATGGCACCTTGAGGCAGACGGTCATTGGGAGCGCCACAACAAGGACGATCAAGGAAACCGGTTAGTTGATATCCAGTCCTACTACTTGGAGTCTCGAGATAAGCGAAAGAGAAAATAGACTCTTTAGCCCACATCATGCCAGATAGCCTGTCCACGTTTTTACAGGCAGGTATCTAGCCATAGAATGTCCATGAACAAGATTTTGTTCATGGACATTCTTATTCTCGAAAAAGGTTCCGATATCCATGCCCAAGACGCCGGTTTATTCTGCTTTTCGTTACGATGGTGAATACTCAAAAATCCGCCGTGCTGTGCCCGATGTAGATGTTACGGCTGCTGGGTGCCTCATCTGGCGCTATGCCAAAGAGCGACTAGAGCTACTCATAATTCACCGACCCCATTACGATGACTGGTCCTGGCCAAAGGGCAAAGTCGATGACGGCGAAACTATCCCCGAAACCGCTATCCGTGAGGTTCGCGAAGAAGTTGGGCTCCACGTAACCCTCGGCGTCCCTCTGGCTGTCACCCATTACAAGGTCAAACACGGAACTAAAGATGTCTACTACTGGTCGGCACAGGTCGATCCCTCCACCAAACCCAAGGCAGACGGCGACGAAGTAGATAAACTTCGCTGGGTCACCCCGAAAGAAGCACGTCAGCTTCTCACCAATGCAACGGATACAGAGCCTCTCGATGCCCTCGAGAAACTCTGGAAAGACGGCGATCTCGCCACCCGTTCTGTCATTATTGTGCGCCATGCGAAAGCCAAGCCCCGCTCATCCTGGAGTGCGGCAGAAGGCGAGCGCCCACTAGCAGCTACCGGTAAACGTCAGGCTTTGGCGGTTTGCCGCCTGTTGCATGCCTGGATGCCGAAAAAAGTTTATTCTTCCCCCTGGATACGTTGTATGCAGACGGTTGCTAATTTTCAGAAGCAATCCGGCACACCTATCAAAACTAAGTCGCAGATAACTGAGGCAGCCCATAAGCGCCATCCCAAGCGAGCTGCGCGCGTCATCGAGCAGCTCTTCGAAAAAGATTACTCGGTGGCGCTGTGCACCCACCGCCCTGTGCTCCCTACTGTCCTGGATATTCTCCGAACACATGGAAACAAGCATCTTGCGGCGCAACTACCTACAGAAGACCCTTACCTGGTTCCCGGCGAAATGTTGGTGATGCAGATTTCTCGCCGCAACAACCACCGAATGATCTCTTTGGAGCAGATTCGCCCGTTTGGTGACTAGAGATTTATTCGCAGAGGGAATTACGACTTTTATTCGGCCCCGCGGTAAGCAAGCTGGCTGGGTCTGGCGTCAATCGCCTCAATGAGCGCTCGCGAATCCAGGCGAGAGGGATCGTTTGCTGATGCGATGCCGAATTAATGAAGCATTTTATGGCTAGGATGGAGACATGAATTCCTCTGTACCCACTCCTTACGAAGATTTGTTGTGCGAAGTCCTAGAACACGGGGACGATAAATCTGACCGCACCGGAACCGGCACCCGATCTGTTTTTGGTCGTCAGATGCGCTTTGATTTGAAAGATTCCTTCCCGCTTATCACGACCAAGCGAGTTCATTTCAAGTCGGTAGCTCTTGAGCTTCTGTGGTTTTTGCGCGGGGAATCTAACGTGAAGTGGTTGCAGGAGCGCGGTGTCAGTATCTGGGACGAATGGGCAGATGAGGACGGCGAGCTAGGTCCGGTTTACGGTGTTCAGTGGCGTTCTTGGCCTGCGGGACATGGGGAAACGATCGACCAAATAGCCAATGTCGTGAAATCGCTCAAAACTAACCCTGATTCTCGCCGCCATATCGTTTCTGCATGGAATCCAGCAGAAGTTGATTCGATGGCTTTGCCGCCGTGCCATGCGTTGTTCCAGTTCTATGTGAAGCATGTGGACGACGGTCCCGATGAGCTCTCGTGTCAGCTTTATCAGCGCAGTGCCGACATGTTCTTAGGGGTGCCCTTCAATATCGCCTCCTATGCGTTACTAACCTATATCATCGCTGAAGAAGTGGGAATGGTTCCCGGCGAATTCGTGTGGACCGGTGGAGACTGCCATATCTATTCCAATCATTTCGAGCAGGTAAAAGAGCAGCTCTCTCGCGAGCCCTACCCCTATCCTCGTTTGAATATCAAGAACAAGAAGCCTTCACTCGCTCAGTATGAGTTCGAGGATTTTGAGCTGGAGGATTACCAGCATCACCCCACTATCAAAGCACCGATTGCTGTATAGGAGTCTCTTACTATGTCTGACCTTCCCGTCCTTGGTGCCGTATGGGCGCAGTCGCTCAACGCCGTCATCGGCCGCGATGGAGGTATGCCCTGGTACGCCCCAGAAGACTTAGCTCATTTCAAAGAGGTAACGCTGGGTTCTCCGGTCATTATGGGGCGGAAAACGTGGGAGTCTTTCCCCGAGCAGTATCGCCCCCTTCCTGACCGTGAAAATTTTGTGGTTACTTCCCGTGTTGATCGGCCGGTGGCAGCCGATGGAGCGCTGTGGGTGCCGTCCTTCGATGTTGCCCTTCGGTTGGCTTGTGAGGGCGCCGAAAAAGTCTGGCTGATTGGCGGTTCTTCCCTCTTTTCGGCGGTGATTGATCGACATGATTTAGATGGAGTCCAAGGCTCTGCAATTACCGTGGTGGAGCGAACCGTGTTTGAAGGCGTTGTAGAAGGCGACTCGAACGCCCCTGACCTGGATGCACAGTGGCTTCTAGACTCAGCCACGGCCTACAAGACGAGCGATCGCGGTTGGATTCTGCCTCACTCAGACGGAGAGAAGAAGCCCTTATCGTTCCGCTTTGAGAGATGGACACGCGGCTCCTAAAACGGGCACGGTCCTGTTAAAACCTGCTGTGCCCTAAATCTTCGGTTTACTCTGTGAAATATGGCTGAATTCGTTCATCCTGTCCCGATAGACTGACACTATGACTTTTACATCCGGTGACTCAGTAGGTTTTGTTGGCTATCGCGGCATGGTTGGTTCTGTGCTGATGAAGCGCATGGTCGAAGAGGGCGATTTTAAAAACATAACCCCCGTCTTCTTCTCCACTTCCCAGGCAGGGCAACCTGCTCCTACTTTCAACGGTGAGCTCGACGAAAACATTCTGCAGGACGCCCGCGATCTTGAGACTCTTGCCCAGTTGCCGATTATCGTTACCGCTCAGGGTGGTGACTATACTAAGGAAGTTCATCCCAGGCTCCGCGAACGTGGGTGGGATGGTATCTGGATTGATGCTGCCTCCACTTTGCGGATGAATGACGATTCCGTGATTGTTCTTGACCCCATCAATCGCGACGTCATTGACCGGGGGCTTGATTCGGGTATCAAAGATTTCATTGGTGGTAACTGCACGGTATCGTGCTTGCTCATGGGTCTTGGCGGCCTGTTCAAGCAGGGTTTGGTTGAATGGGGCACATCGATGACTTACCAGGCCGCATCCGGTGGTGGAGCGCGTCATATGCGCGAAGTTCTCCAGGGCTTTGGCGATTTATCAGGCGTGGTGAGCTCCGAGCTTGCAGACCCGGCATCGGCAATTCTAGAAATCGACCGCAAGGTGCTCGAACTACAACGCTCCGGAGAATTAGAAACTACTCAGTTTGGCGTGCCGCTATCGGGTTCGCTCATTCCCTGGATCGACGCCGATTTAGGAAACGGTCAGTCCAAAGAAGAGTGGAAAGCCGATGCCGAATCCAACAAGATTTTGGGACTAGAAGGCGAGGACCGCGTCATATTAGATGGTCTATGCGTACGTATTGCCACGATGCGCTCCCATTCACAGGCGCTCACTCTCAAGCTCACCGAGGACCTTTCAGTTTCTGAAATTGAGAAGATTATCGATGAAGACAATGAGTGGTCCAAGGTTGTTCCTAACGAGAAGGAAGCCTCGATGAATGATTTGACCCCCGTAGCGGCGTCGGGCTCTCTCACCATCCCCGTGGGACGTATTCGTAAGATGGCTATGGGGCCACAGTACATCAGTGCCTTCACCGTAGGCGATCAGCTACTATGGGGAGCTGCTGAGCCTGTGCGCCGTATGCTTAAGATTGCTACCGGAACTCTGTAACCCGAAAGAGCTTTTACTATGCCTTCACTAGATGTGCCCTCGCATGACGTGCGAGCCCAACCTAAGCACGCTGAATTTTGCGAGGGTATTTCTGGTCTTATCCCTGCGGTGGATAAGAACTCAGACGTGCCCCCTTATTCGCAGATTCGACGCGCGGTGATTGTAGCCCGCGCCGCTGGCAACTTACAGCCAGGTGACCGTCTACCTCCTATGCGGATGCTAGCTCAGCAACTTGGTCTTGCCGTCAATACTGTTGCGAAAGCTTACAAGGAACTCGAAGCGGCAGGAGCCATCGAGACGCACGGGCGGGCAGGTAGTTTTATCACCGCGATGGATTCAACCTCACAGAAAAAGCACGAATTAACCAGCCGTTATATAGCATCCATGCGGAAACTAGGGTTGGAAGATGCTGAGATACTCGAAGTTTGTACCCACGAGCTGGGGCTGGATCACTAACTTAGGGGTGTTCGTGGTAGTGCTCTCCCGTGGGGCAGAAATGATTCTGCCGACCAAATTTTAGCCACCGAGCATTCTGCTTCTTCTGGTTGCGTTTCTCGGCTTGAGTCGTAATTTCACGCCAGATATTGAGCACTTTCGCCTTGCCCCAGGTATTGAGTCGGTGCGCCCAATGAAATTCTGTGCCCCACAGCCCCATTCCAAGAAAAATGAAGAGCCAGCCCGGACCAGGGGTGACCAGCATAACGAGCCCTGCTACGAGCAACAGGAAACCTAGAGTAATGACCAGCAAGCGGTAGAACATGAGCAATAGCAGGTGGTGCGCCATAAAAGTGCGCATGCGAGCCATGGCTCCGTGTAAGCGCCCGGATTCGCTTCCAGCTATCTCCCGGTCTAAAGCCATGTGTTCCCCTCACCCTTGCCGGCTAAAACAAACTGATTCTCAGAGAACCGTGCACCACAGAATGCATCTGTGATGCGCGGTTTATGTGCTTCTACAGAGAAGTTCCAACGATGACCGGCTCGGGTTCCATCTGGATGCCGAATGCCTTCTTCACACCATCCTGAACTGAGCTGGCGATGGCGAGCAAATCTGAGCAGCTTGCTTCACCTCGATTAGTGATAGCCAAGGTGTGTTTGGTGGAAAGGGAGGCGCGACCGTCGGCAATTCCTCGGCTCTCACCCTCTAAACCAAATCCTTTGTCAAAGCCAGCGTGCTGAATGAGCCAGCCGGCGCTGAGTTTAGTTTTACCTTCGATAACGTTCTGGCCGCTGGCATCGGTGACCGGAAAACGCGGGGCGTCCTCTGGCAAACTATCCAACTCATCTGAATCAACAATGGGGTTGGTAAAGAACGAGCCGGTGGAATATGTATCTCTGTCTTCAGTGTCAAGCACCATCCCCTTGGAGGCGCGAAGCTTCAGCACGGTATCGCGAACTAGTTGCGAGTTCGCACGCTGGCCCACCTCGACGTCGAGTTGCCGGGCAAGTTCGCCGTAGCGGATAGGGGCTGAGAGAGTTCCAAGAGTGAATTGGAAGTCAACGCTGAGCACCACATAACGAGGTGAACCATTAACAGTGTTTTGCTTGAGAATAGAATCTCGATACCCAAATTTGAGGTCTGCTAGAGCAAAAGTCTTACGGGCATTCTTCTGTCGATCCCATGTATGCACCTGAGAAATCGTTTGGGATACTTCAGCGCCATAAGCGCCTACGTTTTGCACCGGGGTAGCACCAACGGTGCCGGGAATGCCTGAGAGGGCTTCTATACCTACCCATTCATTTTCAATAGCATGAGCTACGAATGCATCCCACTGGTGCCCTGCCTGAACTCGAATATTAGCCCCACCGCACTGAGGAACACCCAGATCTTCAATGCCGTGAGAGGCGATATGAACTACGGTGCCGTCATATCCTGCATCAGCAACTAAGATATTCGAACCACCGCCCACAATCAGCAGGTTCTCGCTTTGGCGATCCGCCGCAGATACGGCGTCGATAATTTCTTGTTCGGTGGTAGCTCGCACATAGTTGCGAGCTGCTCCGCCTACAGCGGCGGTAGTGATGTCTTTGAGATGCATAGTAGTCACCTTTTTAGTTTAGCTTCTGCTCATTGCGCTCAGGCACGCTCGTCTATCAGCGAAGAAACGCTATTTCTTATCCACCTGCGAAAGCGCACCTGTTTCTGGAGTAATCACGGGGTTCATGCTGGTCTGTGGATCATAAGTCGATACGTTAGTGGTACGCTCGCTCAGAATTTCGCGCTGGGACGATGGCTGAAGATGGCGGGTGAGAAAGAGTGAGATAACGATAAACACCAGCACAGCCAGGAGGGCGTTACGGATGCCCCAGTGCTCGCCAAGCAAGCCCAACGCAGGAGGTCCGCCAAGGAATGCGGCGTAGCCAATGGTAGAAACTACGGAAACTCGAATTGCAGCCTTCATTGGATCATCAGATGCTGCTGACATACCCGTGGGGAATCCCAGGGAAGCGCCCAGCCCCCAGATGAACAGACCAATGAAGCCCAGCGGCACGTTCGGCGCAAAAATAAACACCGCTAGTCCAATAATCGCCATCGAACAGGTCACGCGTAGAACCTTCACACGTCCAAACTTATTCAGCAGACCAGTACCCATGAAACGACCGGTCATCATAGCGATAACAAAGAACGTGTATCCCAGCGAACCAACTGTCTTATCCGCACCGTAATCGTGGGTAAGAGCAAGCGCCACCCAGTCGTTGGCAGAACCCTCAGCCAGCGCCATGCCCAGCACAAAAATGCCAATAAAAATGGTGTGCTTGTCGCGCCAAGCATCCCGCACCCGGTAGGAACCAACCTGGGAGAGCGCCTGAGTGTCGTCCTGCCCGTAGTTCTCGCTGTGGCACCCGCGCAATGCCCACAACACGGTGGCGAAAATAATGACGGCAAAATAAATCATGTGCCACATGAAAGATACGCCCAAGCGGGTGTCCAAGGTACCCAGCCCCGCGCCTATCACCGTGCCGATGGAAAAGAATCCATGCATAATCGGGGTAACGAATCGACCGAGTGCTCGCTCTGCTGAAACACCCTGCACATTAGCTGCCACATTTGAAGAAGCCATGCCAACGCCATCGAGCACGAGCCCCAGAACAGCTAGCGGAATGCTCGATATCGAAACGGCGATACCGACCAGCGCAATTCCCGCACAGGCAAGGGAATACCCCAGAATAAGAGTTTTTCGTGATCCTATCTTGCTGACCAGATAGCCAGAGAACGTCACTGAGGAAAAAGAACCAACGGTCATACCCAAGAGCAGCATACCCATCGGTCCGGCGGAGAGGTTAAGACCGGTGGAGACATCAGGGAGTCGCGCAAGAAGGGACGAGGTCAAAAGTCCGCTGGCAAAAAATATTGCAAGGACAGCTCTGTACCACGTCTTAATTTCCTGCTGATCCAGTTTCTCTACCCTTGCCATAACTCCCTTTCAGCACGGAAAACATATAGTGTGCGCAGACACAAGACTTTTCCAGTTTAAAGATGCCTCCGGCTGTGATTCCATTTTCGTGAGTAGTTCCACACGCTAATGGGCGAAAGCAACCACAGCTTGAGCTTTCACCAGCACTTTTTGGAGATTCCCCTCGATGTCAGGGGCAGAGACGGTGAGATCAATTCGAGCGGTCTGGGCTTCGGCGTCAAGAGCGCCAATTTTGCCCGATACATTAAGCTGGTTGCCACCGGTTGCCGGATTCTCAGCGCCCTCAGCATCAGGTACGATGACGGGCTTGGTGAAACGGGTCTGATAATCAACGATTGCCCCGGGATCCCCCACCCAATCGGTTACTAGCTGTACCGCAACTCCCATGGTGAACATGCCGTGGGCGATGACGCCGGGAAGTCCGACAGCCTGGGCGAATCGTTCATTCCAGTGAATTGGGTTGAAGTCGCCAGAAGCCCCCGCGTAGCGAATAAGATCGGCGCGAGTCACCGAAATCGTACGAGAACCGATTTCTTGACCTTTTTCTAGCTCAGCAAAATTAATAGATAGTGCCATTAGTCTTCTCCTCGAACTAAGAGAGAGGAGACGCAGGTAGCCACAGCTTCTCCCCCGACGGTAGTAATTTCTTCGCGAGTGATGAGCATAGCGCCAGGACCCATGGTACGTACGTTATCTACGTGAACTTCAGTTGTGAGTTCGTCACCAGCCACGATAGGTCGATGATTGGTGAAACGCTGGTCAGCGTGAACCACACGAGAGAAATCGATTCCTGAATCGGGATCTTCGATGAGCGCAGCATCCGCCCTTTGCGCCAGAATAATGGCAAAGGTCGGGGGAGCAACGACGTCGGCGTATCCAGCTGCTTGCGCCGCGTCTACTTCGAAATGGATGGGGTGGGTAGCCTTTACAGCGCTAGCAAACTCGCGGATTCGCTCCCGTCCTACTTGGAATACCTCATCAGAAGTAAATACTTTCCCGACGATTTGGGGATTAATAGTTTTGGTCTCAGACATAATAAAAGTCTAACGGAAGGTTTATTCTGCCTCATCTTTCCTACGTGATATGGGACACTTAGTGCAAGTAATTCTCACTATCCCTGGAGAACACATGAACCGCACGCCCCATGAGAAGTTTCCACCGCATCTCGTTGACCCCAACGAGCCGGTAGATACAGCCCGCAAATATAAAATTATCGGCCCCGGACTCGTCGTTGCCGCCACAGGAATTGGCGCACCCGATTTAGTTGCCACCCTTGTAGCTGGTTCAAAATATGGGTACGCACTCCTATGGACGGTCGTCATAGGCGTCATTATGAAAATCGTCTTGGTCGAAGGCGCCGGCAGGTACAGTCTTGCCACCGGACGTACCATCTTTGAAGGATGGCGCACTCTCGGCCCCTGGACCACCTGGTATTTTGGCCCCTACATCCTGATTTGGGGCTTTGTTTACGGAGCCACTGGGATGTCGGCGGCCGCTATGCCGCTTGCTGTGCTCTTTCCCGCCCTTCCACTGTGGGCATGGGCCATCATCATGGGGCTCTCAGGGTTCGTGATTGTTTGGCTGGGTAAATACAGCGTGGTAGAGAAAATAACCGCCGTCCTGGTGGGACTCATGTTCCTGCTCATTGTAGGTTTAGCTATCTACACCATCCCGAACCTACCCGACCTATTTCGCGGTCTCATTCCCATGATTCCCGGCGGAAGCGTCACCTACACTCTTGCGCTAGCCGGTAGTGTTGGCGGCACCATCACTCTCGCGGCCTACGGGTACTGGCTACGCGAAAAAGGGTGGTACAGCCCCAAGTTTATGCGGGTCATGCAGCTTGATAACACCGTAGCTTACGTCATCTCCGGCATATTCGTAGCAGCAACTTTCGTGCTCGGCGTAGAAGTGCTCTATTCTGCAGGACTAGCAGTATCCTCTAGCGATAAAGGGCTCCTTGATCTCGCCGATATTCTCAAGGATCGTTACGGTGTGGTAATTGGAAATCTCTTTCTGATAGGTTTCTGGGCTGCCTCCTACTCCTCCATTATCGGAGTCTGGTCAGGAGTCTCGCTCATGTTTGCGGACTTCTGGGGCAACATCCGCCGCAAGCCTACGAATCACCCCGATACCCTCACCGGTGGAAAATACTTTAAGTTTTACGTACTGTGGCTTACTTTCCCGCCCATGATTCTTTTTCTCATGGATCGCCCCATTTTCCTCATTCTCCTCTACGGAGTACTAGGGGCGCTTTTCATGCCTTTCCTTGCCGTCACTCTCCTCTGGATTCTCAACACCAAACGAGTACCAGAGAGATGGCGCAATGGCTGGTTCACCAACAGCATTCTAACTATCTGTGCTGTACTCTTTATTTCTCTGGGAATCTACCAATGCACTGAAGCAATTGTGAGGATTCTCAACTAAATCTAGCTATCCCCGGCATTGAAAAGTTAAAAACGCAAAGAGACCCAGCAGGAAAACCTGCTGGGTCTCTTATGAATAAAATATTTGAAAATATAAGCTGAGCCCCGACCGGGAATCGATCCCGGGACCTCCATCTTACCAAGATGGCGCTCTACCACTGAGCTATCGGGGCGTAGCGGTGGACGGGCTCGATCCGTCGACCTCACGATTATGAGTCGTGCGCTCTAACCAGCTGAGCTACACCGCCATGCAATCACTAAAATTATTCAATTTTGGCTCTTGCGAGAGCCCCGACCGGGAATCGATCCCGGGACCTCCATCTTACCAAGATGGCGCTCTACCACTGAGCTATCGGGGCAACAGAGAATACTCTACAGGACGCCCTAAAGGGGGTGCAAATTCTTGCAGAATATTTTCAGGTGTTCTACACCACCTCAATAAAGAAGGGGAGGAATCCACAGATTCCTCCCCTTCTTTAGAATGCTCCAAGCCTAAACTTCAAAGGCTGGATTATTCTTTTTAGTACTTGTTCGAGCGCTTCTTGAAGCCACCGTCACGGCCACCACCACGGCGGTCATCGCGATCACGATCGCCCCCGCGGAATCCGCCGCCACGGCGATCGTCGTTGAAACGCTTCTTGAAACCATCACGGTCTCCGCCGCGTCCACCATTGAAGCGACGTCCGCCGCGTCCACCATTTCCGCTACCCTTGGGGCCGCGGTCACGCTGGATGTTCAAGAACTCACCGTTTAGTTCGGTGTTTTCCAAGCGGTCGAAGAAATCACGGGGAAGATCTTCAGGCAAACCAACAATGGTGAAATGCGGGCGAATATCAATGGAACCAACCTGTGATCCTTTGATGCCACCTTCATTAGTCAAGGCTCCCACAATCATGCCGGGGTTAACACGATTCTTGTGTCCAACCTGCAACTTGTAGTTAACCATGCCCTCTTCTTGACGGCGGGGCTTGCGCTCACGGCTGCCATCCCGGTCGCCGCGGTCTCCACGATCGTCGCGGTTACGGCCCTTGGGCTCAGGAATATCTTCTACGAAGAAGGGGCGACCCTCCTGAGCAATCACAGCAATAGCAGCCGCGATTTCCAAAGGATCAACATCATGCTCATTTTGGTAGCTGGTAATGATGTCACGGAACAGTGAGAGATCTTCGGTCTCAATAGTGTCCGTAATCTGCTGAGCGAAACGAGATTTACGATTCTCGTTTACATCAGCAACAGAAGGCATATGCATCTGTTCAACCTGCTGACGGGTTGCCTTCTCGATTTGGCGCAACATGTACTTCTCACGGGGAGTCATGAAGAGAATTGCTTCACCTTCACGGCCCGCACGGCCGGTACGGCCAATGCGGTGAACGTAAGATTCGGTGTCATGAGGAATATCGAAGTTCACGACCAAGGAGATACGCTCCACGTCAAGACCGCGAGCTGCGACGTCGGTAGCAATCAAAATATCAATACGGCCATCGCGCAACGAATCAACGGTACGCTCACGCAACTGCTGAGGAATATCACCGTTAATAGCTGCTGCCTGGTAACCGCGAGCCTTCAGCTTTTCAGCGAGCTCTTCAGTTTCCTTCTTGGTACGAACGAAGGCGATAACGCCATCGTAGTTACCTACTTCGAGCACACGGGTCATCGCATCAAGCTTGTACGAGTGCATGACCTGAATGTAGCGCTGACGAATGTTAGGAGCGGTAGAAGTCTTAGACTTTACGCGAACCTCGGCAGGATCGTTAAGGTACTGCTCTGCGATCTTGCGGATGGTCTTGGGCATGGTAGCCGAGAACAGAGCAACCTGCTTGGAATCGGGAGTCTGGCTGAGAATTTCCTCGACGTCATCGGCAAAGCCCATGCGGAGCATTTCATCAGCTTCGTCCAATACCAAGTACTGCAGGTTCGAAAGGTCCAAAGACCCCTTCTTGAGGTGGTCGATCACACGACCTGGAGTCCCCACAACAATCTGAGCACCGCGGCGTAAACCGTTGAGCTGAGGACCGTAAGGTGAGCCACCGTAAATAGGAAGAACGGTCACGTTTTCCATATGGGTAGCAAAAGAAGTGAATGCTTCTGCGCCCTGAAGCGCGAGTTCACGAGTAGGTGCAAGAACAAGCACCTGAGTGTCTTTGGTGTGTCCGTTGATGTCTGCCAGTTCAGCCAAACGAGACAGTGCGGGAAGAGCGAATGCTGCGGTCTTGCCGGTGCCGGTCTGTGCTAGACCAACGACGTCGCGGCCGCCCAAAAGCAAAGGAATGGTCTGCTCCTGAATGGGTGAGGGCTTTTCGTAACCGATGTCTTCAAGAGCTGAAAGCACACGGGCGTCCAGACCAAGATCGGTGAAGCGTGTGCCTTCTTCTTCAGCAGATGCTGAAACGGTCTGAGCTTCGTTGTTAGGTGCAGTATTTTCTGCGGGTTCGATGAATTCAATACCTGCTGAAGCAGAGTTATCTTTAGTCAATTTATTCCTCATCGCATGGGATCGGCGCACCAAGTAACTCGGTGCTTTTCTCCGGTGATCCCCCTGTGCTCGCCTCAAGGTGGGTGGGCCATCTTCGGTGGGCGCCACCTCATCTGCACCGCGGTGCAAAATACTCACACTCATCTTAGGAAAGAATTCTGTAAGCGGTAAAAGGTTTGCGCTCTTTGAGCGAGCTATTCTCTTCGTCTTCTGAAGTATCTGACTTCAAAAGGAAACTGATTTCAGCGCCTGTTTTCAGTCGGTCGGCGCAACCATCGGTGTCTAGGGAAACCGGTAATGTACTTTCCCTACCTTACAGTACGTTTGACGTTAATGGGGTCGCTGGTGACACAACCTACAATGAGGGCAAGCGACTAAAGGTCCGTACGCTTCATAACGGATATTGTGCCGAAGGTTCTAACGGTGAAGTAGGTTGCATTGAATCTTTCACTGGCATAGCCCGCGGGATTCTGCGGGGAATTATTGCCCCATGCAGCCCCCATGGAATCAATGACGACGTAGTCAGGAGCTGGTTTACCCTCATGCCCAATCCAGTAGACGGTTCGGTCAGGCACCAGGTATGTGAGGATCGAAAGGTCCGAAGCAACGGTGACCCCCTGGGGTACGGCATTCACTGCCTGCTGTTTTGCCTGATCAACTGCAGATAGTTCTGTAGTAGCAAACCGGGGGTTTGCCAGCTCTTTGAGGGGCTGGAAAGGCAGAAGGACGAGCGCAACTCCGCATGCGGCAGCTGCTACCGTGCGTCGAAAGATTGGCAGAGAAACTCCTCGCCCCATCCGGCTCAAAAAAGCAGGAGGGGTTGCAAGGACATCCACAAGCGCCATCGTAACGATTGGCATGAGAACCAAAGAATAGTGCCACGTTGATTCCCAGTAGCCCTCATTCGGTGAGAGAAGTCGCCAGCAAAGAGTGGGCAAGGCGATAATCGCCAACGGGGATAGCACCCAGAGAAGTACACCGACAGCAAAAAGCAGTAGCAAAGAGAAAGTCTTTGTCCATGGGTAGAACAGGGTTGCAAAGGCTTGCAGCGGGTCCCCGAGGGCGGCGGCAAAATCTACCTTATCTGCGTAATCGAACTGACCGGCAGTGTTAAAAAAGGGAAGAATGAGTGCAACCGCGGCTGCCGACCAGCTAATTCCCCATACGACAGTGAGAAAAGACTCAAGAACAGCCGGTGAAGTAATGGCAGAAGATGCCACTTTTTGAAAACGGCGGCTGAACGGCTCCACCGGCTGCGCATCATCAGATCGGGCTGCGGCATGAGGGAACAGATTGTTCCATCCTCCCCGGAGCCATCCGGTGCGCAACAATGCCACAATCCCTATCATCGCCACGGTAATTCCCATGTCTTCTTTGACAAAAACAAGCGGCAAAGCCCATAGCAGAGCACGGCGTATACGCGGAGCTCGCTCTGGTTCCCGAGCTGCCAACACCAAATTTCCCAAAGAAAGTACGAAAAAGGGTAGCGCAAAAGCGACTTCGTGAAATTGAACAGACACCGCCTGCTGGATGCCGAAGCTGAGCCCAAAAGCAATCGTCAGAAGGAAAGCAGACAGCTTTCCACAACCTTGCTGAGCAAACCGGCACAGCAAAAATACAGCTACCGCGATTAGCCCATTCTGCACATAAAGCAGAGTCTGTGGGCTGGGAAAAAAATAATAGAACGGAGTGAGAAGCACCAAAATAGGGTGAAAGTGATCTCCCCAAAGATTGAAACCATGACCTTTAATCGGCACAATCGGCGCCTGAGCACGGGCATAGTTTTGGGCAAGCTGAGTAAATATCCCTAAATCCCACGAAGGAGTCACAAAGTGGCGGTACTGAAAAAATGAATACACGCTATAGAGAGCGAAAAAGGCTAGCGCTAGGACGAAAGCTAACAGGCGAGAGCCAGGCGAATTTTGGCGTTGAGATGGGGAGAGACGCGACGATACCTCTGCGCTATCTCGCTTGAAAAAAACGCCCATCTCCAACCTCTCATTCATCTAGTACTTCAGAATTACACTGTTCGCTACAACCGTGAGTCAATTTCTATCCCTACGCTACCTTGCAGGTACTCACATGCGAAAATAAAGGTGTGTACTCTGTTTCTATTACGCCTCCGTTTCCCATCAGTTTGGCAAGCGTCGTCGCACCGTGGCGTCGAGGAATTTCAGATCCTCTCGCTCAGGCAGGAACCAGACCAGACCGAACCGGAGCAACGACGTATTGGGCCACCACCCGATCCGGACAAACCGATATACTCCTGCGCTTTCACCAAGAAAAAGGTACAGCTCGCAGTTTGAGAGAAAAATATCTGGCTCCCATCCATATTCGGTTATGGGCACCTCGTACACCCCAATCACCAGAGGATATCGAAAATTTACTGGCGCAACTCCCCCGCTGGGTAGGCACCGAAGATAACTGGAGAGAATTTCAAAAATCCCCTCAATGGAATGCGCTCCCTGAAACGCTTATTCGTGCCCACCAAGAGCATCCCGGAGTACGACTGGGCGCTACCGGCGAGATCTTCAAAAACACCGTTGCTTCTATTACAGAACAACGGGTCACCGGCATCGAAGCTATGGGCGGACTACGCGCCATCCTTCGGCAAACGGCGTCTGCAGCACCCCAAACAGGACTACCCGACCAGCCCCGGGGAATGCTTTTCTTTCCCTCACCTCAAACTTTGGCGTCTCTTCCTTCGTGGATATGGCACAGGGCCGGTTACGATCGCGCACGCGCCGATACCATCGTCTCTTTTGCCCAACGGGCTGAAAGCATCGAGCGACTTGCTCAGAAAGCGACTGCCGATCAACTTTCTGTTGCTCTTTCCAGCATCCGAGGCATTGGCCCCTGGACCATCGCGGAGGTACTGCAACGAACTCATGGCCACCCCGACGCAATTAGCGTGGGAGATTTCCATTTAGCCCACCACGTAGGTTGGGTATTTGAAGGTCAACGCGCTACCGACGAACAAATGGTCAGGCTGCTAGCACCTTTTAGTGGCAATAGAAATCGAGTAGTAGCTCTCATCAAAGTTGCAGGCATTCAAGAACCTCGACGAGCACCCCGTTACAGCCCCCAAGACCACCGCAGCCATTAACAAAGTATCGGAGGCAGCATACGCTACCTCCGATACTTCAACATATTTTCAGGAACTAACCTCTCAGCAAACTATGCCTGCTGGTTACCTTCTTCTTTCTGCGCTTCTTCAACTTGCTTGCGCACTTCGTCCATATCCAATTCACGAACTGCAGAAATAACCTGCTCGAACTGCGAGCTGTTCAATGCACCGGGCTGCGAGAAAACAAGAATGCCCTCGCGGAATGCCATCAAAGTAGGAATCGAGGTAATACCTGCAGCAGCAGCGAGCTCCTGCTGATCTTCAGTATCAACCTTTCCAAAAGTGATGTCTTGATGCTTCTCCGATGCTTCTTCATATACAGGTGAGAACTGCTTGCAAGGACCGCACCAGTCAGCCCAGAAATCCAAGAACATGATGTCGCTGTCTTGGACTGTTTGATTCAAATTTTCTTGAGTAATTTCTTGTGTAGACATACCTCAAACCCTACCTGGCACAGCTTCAAGTTCCAACTCATTTATGCTCACGATGAAGCCAAATAACTCTCGAACTTAAAACAAAAAGTCTCGATCTGTTTTCAGATCGAGACTCATTGGTGGCAGATGAGGGATTCGAACCCCCGTAGGCAGTGCCAGCTGATTTACAGTCAGCCCCCTTTGGCCGCTCGGGTAATCTGCCGAGACCAAAAACTGGTACTCTATTCGCATGAGCGAACGAGATAACATTACCGAACATTTTCCAAAAACCAAAATCGAATGCGAGGATTGTGACTAATACAACCCCTCCTGCTTAGGTCACTACCAAATTTTGCGATCTTACCATCTGCTCTTCGCCCAGCCATGTGACAAAATTTTGCGCATAAACGATGGCCTGCTCCGCAGTGCACAAACCGCTTTTTACTTCATGCAAAATATCCCGTTGGACTCCAACGAAACGCTCTCGTGCCATCGGATCCTCGAGACTCTCTCCTAAACGAGAAATCTCCAGCTCCGCGTCTCTCAGCGATGTTGCTTGCAGACTGCGATTTTTATTACTCATGCTTTAAGTCTTCAACTCAAAGATGAACTCTAGCTGAGAAATCGGTCACATCTTTATAACAATTTTTCCCCACCCATTTTCTGGGCCCGCTAGGCTACATCCAAGGAACCCTATAATTTAGTAGGTACATAGCTCTTCTACAAGAGCACAAGAAATTTTCCCTTACCACCACCATCTGAGGAGAAACATGGCTAGCGAATCATCATTTGATGTTGTTTCAAAAGTAGACAAGCAAGAAGTATCAAACGCTTTGAATCAGGCTTCCAAAGAAGTAGAGCAGCGTTACGACTTTCGCGGAGTGGGCGCATCCATCGATTTCTCCGGTGAAAAAATTATGATTAAAGCCAATGCAGAAGAGCGCGCTCAAGCTGTCCTGGATGTTTTCCAGTCCAAGCTCGTCAAGCGTGGTATTTCTTTGAAGTCATTGGAGGCGGGTGACCCTTACCCCTCCGGCAAGGAAACTCGCATTGAGTGCTCCATCAAAGAAGGTATCGCTCAGGATCAGGCAAAGAAAATCACTAAACTGATTCGCGATGAAGGACCCAAAGGCGTCAAAGCAACCATCCAGGGAGACGAACTACGAGTATCTTCCAAATCGCGTGACGACCTCCAGGACGTCATCGCGCTCTTGAAGAGCTCAGAACTTGACGTTGACCTCCAATTCGTCAACTACCGCTAAGCACCACTTTACGGTTCATAAAGAAGGACGGCGCCTCCGGCGTCGTCCTTCTTTAGTTCAAAAGCGGTAAATCTTTAATTTTACAGCTGCCCCATTGCCCGAGCTTGGTTCTCTAGACGGGCGATACGATCCTCCATCGGAGGGTGAGTGGACATCAACTTTTGCATGTCCCGACCACGGAATGGGTTGGCAATCATCATAGCGGCGGTAGAGACTACTTTTTGATCGTTAGCAGGCAAAGGATAACGAGTATTGCCGTCCTGCAATTTGTGTAATGCCGACGCCAATGCCAACGGGTCCCCCGTCAATTCAGCGCCGTCCTGATCTGCATCGTATTCCCGGGTTCGACTAATTGCCATTTGAATTATTCCCGTTGCAATTGGTGCCAAGAAAGACATCAATATGGCTACCAGAACGTTGCCACCACCGCCCTCTCGATTATTACCACCAAAGAGACCGGCGAATCCCAGCACCTGAGCAATCGACGTAATGACAGCTGCAATTGCTGAAGCAACTGAACTTGTAAGAATATCGCGGTTATACACGTGCATCAGCTCGTGCCCCAGAACCCCGCGCATTTCGCGCTCATCTAAGAGTTGCAAGATTCCTTCGGTAGCGCAGACAGCCGCATTTTGAGGATTACGGCCGGTTGCAAAAGCGTTAGGAGTCAAGGACGGAGCTACATACAGCCGTGGCATGGGCTGGTTGGCTTTAGCAGAAAGCTCCTCAACAATTTGATAAAGTCCCGGAACCTGCTCCCTGGTGACAGGGTAAGCATTCATAGAGCGAATAGCGATTTTATCGGAATTCCAATAAGAATATGCCACCATACCTACGCTGATGAGGGCAAAGAGATAGATAAACAAGCTGCTCCGCGTCAGACCGGCGAGCACCGCGCCGATAAGAAGCAGAACTCCAACCATTCCGCCTAATAGCAAAGTGGTCTTCAAACCATTCTGATGATTGTGCATATTCATTTTAGGCTCTCTTTCTCCACGTTTCAGCCTCGGTTTATTACAGAGTATCGATAATGATTGAACAAAAACATCATGTTTGCTCAAAACGAAGCGAGAGACAGGATTATCCTGTCTCTCGCTTTATGTCTTATCGGCACTGAATGTAGCTGATATGGTCCACTCCATAGATCGCTGTCAACACATACGTTGTGTATATAGAGTTGAGGGCCTTCTCAGGAATATACCGATACATCACATGTGTGTGACCATGATCCTGGTATCGAATCAGACACCGCTTATTGGTTGCAACGTTTTTCTGATCGAAATCGTGCCAAGGAACCGCCTGGGACCACGCTTTGAAATCTGCCCCGCTATACCATTGGGGAACTTCACCTGGGTTATCAGGGATAACCGGGATAACGGGGTTCTCGGGTTCAGTAGGTGTAACCGGCTCGGTAGGATCAGTTGGCGTAACCGGCTCGGTAGGATCAGTAGGTGTAACCGGCTCGGTAGGATCAGTAGGTGTAACCGGCTCCGTAGGATCAGTAGGTGTAACCGGCTCCGTAGGATCAGTAGGTGTAACCGGCTCGGTAGGATCAGTAGGTGTAACCGGCTCGGTAGGATCAGTTGGCGTAACCGGCTCGGTAGGATCAGTAGGTGTAACCGGCTCCGTAGGATCAGTAGGTGTAACCGGCTCGGTAGGATCAGTAGGCATTGCTCGATCCGCAGGTGTGATGGGATCCACTGGCGCGACAACGGGGTCTGCCTTTTCTGCAGGTGCTTGGGTAACAGGGGCTGGAGGCGCAGCCTCGGCAGGCACTGTGTCTACAGGAGCTGCAACTTTAGCCTCAGCTTCAGGAGGATTCTGAGCTTCAGCGACTGGGGCAGCTTCTTCGGTAACGATGCGAGGAGCAGTTTCGTGACCAGGGTTATCTGCGAGCGCCTCACCGGATGAACCAGTTGCTGTTCCTACGGCTGAAGTTACCGCACCCTCATCAGCCATGGACGAATCATTCGCAACAGATCTTCCCTCCGAAGATGGAGACTGGGATGAAATCGCAACTAAACTCTCATTATTTGTTGCCTGAGCAAGACTACTAAGAGCGTTCTGTCCGTCTTCTGATGCGAGCAACGCCGATTCAACGGCTTTCAGCACATGTTCGTTTGCAGATGCAGTTACCAAGGTAGGTAAAGCAGAAAGATCTTCGCCGCTCCCTTGCGAAAGTCCCTGAGCCAGGGATTCCAAAACAGGAACATCACTGCTGCGTATGGATTCATCAGAAGAGAAGCCACTAAAGGGATTCGATTCAAACTGACGCCCCAGCGGCGAAGGCTTTTCAGTTTTCTTCTGGCTAGGTGTCTGCTGAGTTTTCTGATCTGGAATCTTGGTAGAAAACCCTTCTGCAGTAATTTGCTGAGCATCTTGATGCGCTGGTTCGCTCATCGCCACACCGCCCACCACTGCAACTACTGCCGCAGTTAAAGTTGCGGCACCCGCAAGGATTTGGCTGGGCGTGCCCCAGCTCCTCGGAGAAAGAAGAGAGAAATTAGAACCGGTAGCAAATGCAGAGGAAGCAGATGCATTTTCTGCAGAAGAGGTTGTTGCGTTTGAACCGCTCTGAGTGCCTCCCACCGACGCCGCCGCAACAGGCGCAATCAACGCAGAGCCGTCCGTCGTCCAGATAGAAAGTCCAGCCAAAACTGGGAAGACCCAGCTACGCATGGACTTATTAATACCGACTAGAGAAAGATATTCGGAGGTGCAGTAATTGCACGTTTCCATGTGTGAGCGCAGAGCGTCTGAACGTTTCTGACTGAGCGATCCACGCACATAGGGGCTGATATGAGAAGAAAATCGGTTACAGTCCGCCGTCGCAGGGGCATTCTGGTGGGCACGAAGAAAACCTTCTTTGAGGCTTTCTTTAGCGCGAATCGCAAGGGCTGACACAGCATTGGGGGTGAGGTCCATTGCCGCGGCAATTTCACGTGGTTTCTTTGCTTCAATCTCGCTCATCCACAGCACGGTTTGCCATCGTTCAGGCAAAGAAGTGAACGCGGAAATTACTTCATCAGATTCGTGAAGTTGTACCACGGTTTCGTCAAGGGTTCCCATTGCCTCAAGATGTTCTTGCTCGCTGGGGACTTCCTTCTTCGCCAGCAGCCCGTATTCCCCCGCTAGATGCGCGATGGTGGTAGAGAGGTAGCCGCCCATATAGGAGTGGGGACCTTTACCGTTTTTGAGTGCTTGAAGGATGCGGGCAAAAGATTCAGAGACAATATCATCAACCCGGTTGATATCAGAAGTGTGTTTAAACGCAATAGCACGAGCCATAGGGTAATAGCGCTCATAGAGTTCTCCATAAGCTTCAAGTTTGCCCTCGAGAACCGCCAGTAGCAGCGCTTCATCAGTTTTTCCTGACGCGGCGAGCGTATGTTGCGTTTGCATTTCTTCAGTCCTGTGCCGTGGTGATTCTTCAAAGAATCGATTCAGATTGTCAAAGTGTGCGAGCCCTCTATTTCCCCAACTTGTCGCTACATCTTTAGATATCAGCCCAGAGGCTGTGCAACATTTTAGAGGACACATTTCTAAATATACCTGAAGAGGAAAAAACTAGAACCCGACTTAAGTATTAACTGTGCAAACAAGAAAGAGCCCGCGCTCCCAAAAGCGCGGGCTCTTATCGGGGCAATGCACCCGAAGGTACATTGCCTTCCATCTCTCCATTGAGCTGGAATCTTCCCTTTTCAACCGAAGAAGTTGATTGCGAGTCAACTCTGGTCGAAAGGTGTAATGAGCAATTTCGGCTCCCTATGAGCACCCAAGTGCTTCTTTTCCGATCTTGCATTCCCTATTTTCTTGTGGCTCCTGTTCCCTAAATGAGGAGCCTTACCTTCGCGTTCTTCACCTTCGCGGGGGCGTGGGTGGCGAAGACTTGATTGTTACCACCGGTGCGACGAGATCTTTTCTCGAAAATGGCACATACATCAAATCGTTGGCGCGAAGCCCGGTTTTTACGCCGTCACTAGTTAAGAGCGAATTACGCACAAATCATGACGCGAAAATCTGAGAAATTTTCAAAACTTTTTAAAAATTTAGCAGAATTGTCCCCTGACTAGGGTAAATACTGAAAAATTAAGTTTGAAGAAATTTTATTTTCCGCTCGCAAGCCACCTCTCGCAAAGGGCCAGCCTGCTATCAAAGTTGTTATTCTGAATTATTCACAATAGACTATTTTCTTACTACTAACCCGACCGAGAAAGACTATGCGATGAAATCACTCATGCTCACACCTGAGATACTGGCTGAAGCATGGACCACTACATTGCGAGCTAAGGGTCGGCGAGTCACCAAACAACGTCTTGCAGTTCTTAACGCGGTTCAAAACCACCCGCATGCAACTGCCGAAGAAATTGTGCAGGGTGTACGCCAAGAAATTCCCACCATTACGGTTCAGTCGGTCTATGTTGTTCTCGCCGATTTAGTAGAAATCGGCATGCTCCAGCGTTTTGAACCCCCAGGGACTCCCGCTCTCTACGAAACCCGCACGGGAGATAACCACCACCATGCTTTCTGCATCAGATGCGGGAAAGTAGAGGACGTCGACTGTGCGGTGGGAGCAGCGCCTTGCCTTACCCCCAGCGACTACCACGGGATGGCTCTCATTTCAGCGGATGTGCTCTATCAAGGAATCTGTGTCCGTTGCCAAACAGATTACGAGGCAGAAATTGCCGAGCAGCAGCAACGTCAAGCTCAGCAGCTTCGCGACCCCTAAAGAACTTTACAAATAAAAGAGGGTAGCGGTAGGAATTCCTAGCGCTACCCTCTTTTCTCCTACTGACGCTTCATACCTGAATTATGTGCAGGCTCTATCCTTATGCTGCGGCAGCCGACACCACAATCGAAATCAGTTCACGAATCTGCTTCATGGGCAAGGTCGCTGAAGGATTCAAAGCGTTGATACGAACCGCGCTCACACCCAGTTGATCTGCAAACTTAAGAACATCTAACGCAGGCGCAGAACGAACCTCTAGAGACGGATCCAAAGCTGCGATTTCAGCCGCGGAAGTAAAGACCAACATAGTATCGGGCTCTTGATCTGCAGGCACTGGAACAAATACAGGTGAATCCCCTCCGGGATGTACACCCATCAGCAACACAGCACCTGGAGCAACAAGCGATGCCAGAAGAATCTGCATATTACCGCTCATCAAAGCATTCTTGGTTGCATCATTATGAGGGGTCTGTAGCACCCAGCCCACCTGCGGTTTTTCGATAAAGCACTCATGGGGAGCACCTGGATCGATCACAATGACATCGCAGGTTTCATCCGCCAAAAACTCCCGGAAAACTTTTCCAGCATGGTCGCGCAAGATAACAGGTTCGGACTCTGCATTATGACGTTTGTATTCCTCAAACACATACTGAGAGCTGGAGTACAGGCACAGTGCGCGCAGACCATTGTTCAAACGCAGAACGCGGTAGCGGATAGTAGACTGCGGCCCCATCTTCTGATTTCCCAACGGAACAAAATCAGAGTCAGAAATATCGAGGAGAACTTCTCCGCCCAAAGAAGCCCGCAGAACGCTGATGACATTCGCGTCGTTTCGGATGCCTTCGGTACGTGCCAACGCCGTAGAAAGATAAGAATTGGGAATCTCAAACTCAGGCGCTGCAGAAGGCGAAGAGGTCTCAGAGACCTCAGCCAACCGACGTCCATTCAAACGTTGGCGGCCCCACTCAGGAATCTGGTTCTCTTCGCGGGGGAAATCAGCTAAATGCGCACGCAGCTCACGAGCGGTCAGACGTCCTTCGCCCTCCCAGTCCTGGGGCTCATCTTGACGGTTGTAGGCCGCCCCAATTTCATATTCAGGCTCAGGCCAGTTCTTTGCTGTGACGACAACGGTTGCAGTAAACCAGGTGCCTTCACGCTCGTCGTAGGCACCATGCTGCAATTTTTCGATCTCAGGAATCACAGGAGATTCTTTTTTCAGCGGCCCAATGCTGCCTACAAAATCTTGATCATCACGAGATTCCGTAATGCGTACAAAGATTTGCTCGGACAACGGCTTGATATCTAAGACCAGCTCATTCCAACCTGGCTCAGCTTTAACGGTGCTCAGAAGCCAGCTTCCAATCTGAACGAGAGCCTCTTCAATCATGGCTGGTCGTTCGGAAGCTTGATAACGAGGTTTGTGATTCATCTTGTTCTTTCTGGCCGAGTGCAAGCGGTGTCCCTGAGTGCTGTGATGTTCCCTGACTCTTGATACTGAAGTATTATCCCAAGAATTACTTCAAAATGAGGCCTACCATCACTCAACTTAAGTATGACTCTTTCGAATTTCAGCCAGCACTTAAGGCTACAGGATGCCCCCTACTTAGAAGGCTGGTTGGGTTTCGCACTGTACCAGCCCTATTCAAGATTGGTCTGTTTTCGCTCTCCCTTTTCAGCGAAATGACCCGCTGAAATGCAGTTTTGGTTGCTAGCCTTAATAACATGACTAAAACACTGCAGGATTTGATTGACGAATCAATCTTTATCTCCACTGAATACCAGGCGCGTCTGGCTGAAATTAGCAGCGGCTCAGAGTGGACCGTTGATTTCGCTGCCCCGTCTTTCACCCTTCAGTCTGATAGCTCCGTGACTCTGACCCCTTATCTTTTGGGTACTGAGTCTGAGAACCGCGGATCCTGGATCTGGTCCTGGCAGGAACTTGGACATTTCCCCGATACCGTAGTTTCAGCGGCAATTCAGGCTCGTGAAGCTGGCGCACAACACGGTATCTCCGAGCTCACCACCGACGAACTAGTTCTCTCCGATGGTCTAGCTCGCCGTCTGACTCTTGCCTCCAAAGCTGTCACCGGTTTGTACGCGCACTACCCCGTCACCGCTGGCGCCGGAGTGCGGGCATGGATTTTGGTAGATGGGGAGGCGCTAGAACTCGAAGCTCCTACGGTAAACCGTATGGGTCGAGTAATGGCTGAATCCCTCAAAAACAACACCATTGTCAACCAGCAACGTGCCGTAGATTCATACGCCCGTCTGCGCGGTGCTCACATTGCCTGGGACACTGAGGCAACTGCCGTCATCACTGCAACCGACGGTGCGCTGCGTCTGTGGTTCGACAACGGCAAGATTTCCGGCATCGAAGGCGCAGAGCCCAGCGTTGATTCCCACGAACTCAACCGCTGTGCACAGCACGCGGCGCAACTGCGCGAAAAAATGACTGCGGAGCGCCAGGAAATTGAGCGCATCGCTGCCGCTGAAGCTGCACAGCAAATTGCCGCTCGCGAGGCTGCTCACGATGCAGAAGTACGCGAACGTGCAGAGGCAGAAGCTCAGGCACAGGCCAAAGCACAAGAAGCAGCCCGTCTGGAAGCTGAAGCTCGTGAACAAGAAGATAAGAAGAAGGAAGAACTTCCCTCTACCGTCGCCACTCCTCAGCCCGAGACCGAGACTGTAGAAGATGTCGAAGGTGTCACCACTACCGATCGCGTCTACCCCCATGCCGAGCAGCCCTACGACCAGGACCCCAGCGAAAACGCCGAACCAGGTCGTGTTACTACTTCTGGACTTTCAGAAGAAGAACTTGTCTCAGAATCTAAGGAAAGCGAAGATCGCTACGACTCCTCAGCAGAATCAGAGACCGCTGCTGAACAGCGCTATGAAGAAGCTGAAAAGCTTGCCCAGGAAGACGTGGAAGAGGAGCTCGAAACCGAGCGCCGCCGTCCTTCACCCTTCCGAGTAGCCGGTTCAGCTCCTGACCTTGAAGCTGAACGCGCCGAGGCAGACACTGAAAAGCCTGTCAAGGAAGAAAAGGAAAAGAAGGGCTTTTTCTCCCGTTTCTTTGGTCTGTAAGAACACCATGAGAAGTCCCGGTTCTACACGAACCGGGACTTTTCTGTCTAAGTAAAAGGAAAATAGATGACGCAACGGGTTGCTGCTGATAAAAATTCCGCAGATCTGTTGGCAACGGGTTACCCTTCAATCTTTGCCACTCACCTGCTGTGGGGCATGTTGCCGCTGTATTTTGCGCTCACCGCGCCGGCGTCTGCTGTTGAGGTGGTAGCAGCCCGTGTGTTGTTTTCTATCGTCTTTTGTTCCTTGTTCTTGAGTGTGCTGAAGAATGGGTGGAAGAATCTCTTTGCGCTTCTAAGAAATAATAAGGTTATCTTTGCGCTCACTATTGCCTCCCTTTTGATTGGGTGCAACTGGTTGCTCTACGTACTGGCAACCACTAGCGGGCATACTCTGGACGCCTCGCTAGGTTACTTTATGAATCCCTTAGTATCGGTTCTACTGGGAGTTATCTTTTTAGGCGAGCGGCTCCGCTTCATGCAATGGACTGCAGTAGGTATAGCCGCCTCTGGGGTGATTGCCATGAGCGTCCTTTACGGACATGTTCCCTGGATTGGGTTAGGTCTTGCCACCACATTTGGTCTGTATGGGCTGGTCAAAAGCAAAGTGGGAAAACGAGCTACCCCACTTCATTCATTTGCGGTGGAGTCAGCGTTACTTGCTCCTCTGGCAGCAGCGTGCATGGCGTTTCTAGCTTTTCGAGGAAGTATGACGCTTTTTTCTACCGGGGCAGCCCATTTCTGGATTCTGGCGGCTTCGGGTATCGTCACCGCAGTTCCGCTACTTCTCTTTGCTGACGCCGCGTCCAAGCTACCCCTGAGCGTGGTAGGGATGGTGCAGTATATTAACCCCACCATTCAGTTTCTGATTGCTCTCTTTATCTTTGATGAACGTTTGGCGCCCATGGAATGGGCAGGTTATATCGCAGTTTGGATTGCGTGCATTCTCTTCACATTTGATGCCGTCAACTCGTCGCGAGTCACACGCCGGGCAGAAAAAATTCAGGACGTCGCTGCTACCGGTTCCCTGGGAATAATTGACATCGACCGGGCGGATCGCTCAGATCATTGCTAGCCTCAGCCAACCCCTCCTCAGAAATAAATAAAGAAGGGGTCACACCGAACAACGGTGTGACCCCTTCTTAGAGGGCAGAACCATCTCGCGATGGAAGAAAGAAAAGTCTACGCTTCACGATGTACTACAGCGTGAGCGAACGATTTGAGTGCCTCTTTAGCGGTGGACTCTGGCAGCGGCTCAATAGCCGCAATAGCGTCGTCGGCCCACTGATAGGCAATATCCCAGGACTGTTGCGTTACTGCGTGCGCAGACAGGGCTGATACAGCTTCCTCCAATGCCTCATCGGTAGAAAGGTCACCCCGAATAATTCCCTGGATTCGAAGTGCTTCGACGTCGCCCGCCGCGGCCTGCCGATCCAACAAAATCGTAGGGAGAGTCGGGATGCCTTCGCGCAAATCGGTGCCGGGCGTCTTACCGGAAACCTTTCCTTCGCCGGTGACGTCAATGACGTCATCAGCAAGCTGGAATGCAACCCCCACGAGTTCACCATAGCGGCCGAGCATCTGCACAACAGACTCAGGAGCACCAGAAAGCGACGAGCCATAAAGACCAGCAGCAGCAATCAGAGAACCGGTCTTCCCCTCAATCACCTTGATGTAGTGACTCAAAATTTCTTCATCGGTATCGGGCCCGGTTGTTTCAAACAACTGCCCCAGTACTAAGCGTTCAAAGGTCGTCGCCTGGATGGTCATCGCACGCTGACCCAAATCGGCAACTATTCCTGATGCGCGGGCAAAAATAAGATCGCCGGTAAGGATAGCTACCGAGTTGCCCCAGATATGCTGGGCGGTATCGACGCCTCGACGTTTGGGAGCATCGTCCATGACATCATCATGGTAAAGCGTAGCGAGATGGGTCAATTCCACGACCACAGCGGCATCCAGCACCTCATCCGAGATTTCACCGCCTGCAGCCGCTGCCAACAGAGTCAGCAAGGGGCGAACGCGCTTACCGCCAGCGTTGAGGAGGTGGCGAGAAGCAACATCAGCGATGCGAGAGGTTTGTGCGACTGCCTGTTCGAGGCGGTTCTCAATCTCTGCCAATGACTCAAGAATCTGTGGGCCGAGCTTTGTGTCTTGCGCAATAACTTCAAAACCTCGAGGAAGCCTGAAGTCAAAATCGCCATAGAGCTCAGTTGCTGAACCGGACTCTGAGGGGTGCTGGGTATCAGTCACGATGGGGTTTCTTTTCTTCTCGTGCTTAATAATTGCTGAGGGCTGAAGGCTTGAAACCGCGGTGGATTGCCACGATTCCGCCGGTGAGGTTGCGGTACTGAATGTCCTGCCAGCCGGCTTCGCTAAAGCTCTGAGCCAACTGGTCCTGAGAAGGCCAGGTCATAATTGATTCCGCTAAGTATTCATAAGACTCAGGGTTTGACGACGCAGCACGCGCTACCGGAGGAATAGCCTTCAGAATGTAATTCTTATACAAGGGGCGGAAGGCTTTAATCGTCGGCGTGGAGAATTCCAACACTACGATGCGTCCGCCAGGCTTGGTCACGCGGTACAACTCGCGCAACGCCTTCGGATAATCTGCCACGTTACGCAAACCGTAAGACATGGTGACCGCGTCAAACTCGTTATCTTCGAAAGGAAGATTGGTGACGTCCGCCTGCACAAAGGTAATGTCGGGGCGACGGCGGCGTCCAACAGCCAACATGCCCTCGGAAAGGTCTGCAGCCACGACGTCTGCCCCGGCGTCCGCAAAAGGAACTGACGAGGTACCGGTGCCGGCGGCAATATCCAGAATTCGCTGCCCTGCCGATGCTTCAACCGCTTTAACGGTATGACGGCGCCACCGCAGGTGTTGCCCGCCGGACATCAGACCGTTCATCAGGTCATAGCGTTCCGCTACCTGATCAAACATAGAGGCGATATCAGAAGTTTTTTTATTGAGGTCTGCACGATTCACTTTGCTATTGTTTCACGTTTATCTGCAAAGCTCACGGCGGGTTCGCATTTCTGCCTCATGAATTGCATGACCTTCGCCTATTTTCCGCCCTCTTGCGAGGAAACACGGTGTGAATATTCACGGTAATCCCGTTGTGTTCTCCAAAGGCGTGTGCCACATCCTGCAGGTTGACTGCATGCGGGGTAGTGAAGAATCGTTCAACCGTCGCTGAGAAATCGGGGTGTTTTCCTAATTGCCCGTGTTCGAGAGTTGCGAATATCCCTCCGCCGTTGTCGTCGAGTACGTCCACGGTGAGGTGGGGTTTTTTCTCTAAGGGACCAATGTTCATCGACGAGGCGTCGTGCAAAAAGGTGATGTCGCCACACAGAATTCGAACCGATTGGGCTGGCTCTCCGTTCAGCGCTGAGGCAAGCGATATGCCAGCACCCACAGAAAGTGTCCCGTCGATTCCTGCTAGACCTCGGGACGCAAAGACCTGTGGCACAGGTTGTCCAGCAGATCTAGCAGTGTTCCAAGGGGCGATGATATCCAAGTCCCGAATCAAATTCGAAGAGCCACAGAGCAGCACTTCACCGTTATTCGCCGCAGCTTCCCACGAGGATAAAGCAAGCGACATTCCAGCTGCCCGACCGTTATTCTTACCGGTGGTTCGGTACCTGCGGACTTCATCCATCAAATCTTCATGGACAGCGCGTCCAGCATTTTGCCAAGCGTTGAGCCAACTCTCACCGCCTTGGACCGTCAGATCCTGCGCAGAGCCGGCAAATTGCGCAAGTTCCCTCAGGTCGCTGATAGGTTTCTCAGCCCTTTGCCCCGGCTCAAACCACGACGGCGCTGCTGGGGTATATACGGCTTTTTCCAGCGAAGGATGCTCAAGTAAAGCGGTAATCGGTCGAGATAGGGTGGGGTGGCCAAAAAGCACCACTCGTTCAATACTCTTCCAGAGTTCACTGCCCTGCAGAGCCCGATAGGACAAGACCGCATTCTGCGCCCCAGTAAGACCCGCTGAAGGCTCAGCAAAAAGCGGAAGAGCTAAGGACTCTGCAAAGTCTTGGGCTATCTGACCTGCAGAATCCCCTGCAATGACCACAGTTTTATAACCGGTGGAAACATCTGGAATATCTTCTAGGACCTGTACTTGCAAAGCAGAGGCCTGGCTCATCGGATGAGAAGCTGAGGCGACGTCGTCTTTGAGCGAACGAGCCCATTGGGTAAGGATTTTCCCCAATTTTGCCGGGGGTGTGAGCGGAGTATCGAAAGCTAAATTGAGGTGCACCGGTCCACGAGGGGTTGAGGTGTTATCGCGCCACTGACCATCTTTGCCAAATGCTACCGACAGTGCGTGGGCAAGAGCTACCGTTTGCGCTCCGGATTCATCGTGGGGATAGTCGGTCAGATCAACTTCTGCACGCACAAAGGTGCCAAATATTCCCGGTTGAGTAGTGGTTTGGTTGGCGCCACTACCCCGTAGTCGTGGAGGACGGTCGGCACTCAGAACGACGAGCGGAATGCCCGAATGGTATGCCTCCATGACGGCGGGCATGAGCTCCCCCACTGCGGTTCCGCTGGTGGTAACGATGCCCACCGGAGTGGCTGATTTTTTCGCTAGACCTAATGCGAGAAAGCTCGCGCTGCGTTCGTCGATACGAACATGGCTAGATACCACACCATGGGCATCTAACGCTGCCAGCGCGTATGCCAGAGGAGCACTGCGGGAGCCCGGGGAAATCACCACATGCTCCAGGCCTGCTCGCACCAACGAATCGAGGACTGAAACAGCCATCATCAAAGAATCAGGGAAAGAAGTATTGCTCACCTTCCCAGTCTATACAGTACCCTTTATTGCATCGGACACCGTAGTTAAATAAAAAAGCCCCCGAGTTTTGAACTGCTCCCCATTAGTTGGACTGAGAAATCAGTTTCTAACTAGTGGGGAGTATTTTTTTGAGAGCACGAAGTTCTTTGAGTGAATCTCAGCGCGAGCAGCTCGTTGATTTGTTTGAGCAAGGGCTGGGCTATGCGGCAGCGGCTCATCGGTTAGGAGTTGGCCTCTATTCTGTAAAGAGATTTGAGCGTCGTTTCAAGCTGCATGGCAGACTATGTCTTGTGGAGAGACCAACTAAGCAGCACTTTTCCTTCGAGGTGAAGAAGGAAGTCGTCGATCGGTTCATTGCCGGCCAGTCCAAGATGGAA